>JAYWHF010000071.1:0-5025 GCA_043777855.1 Gammaproteobacteria bacterium
GCGGATAACTACGGTGATTATTTTACCGCCGCCGGCAAGGTGCTCGTTGGGTCTGAGCGATTAGATCGATCGGGCTTTAGCCTTTACACCTTTGACGACGATGCGGCAGATACATCGAGCTGCACCGACAGCTGTCTGGCCAACTGGCCGGCCTTAATCGCCGATGAAGACGATATTGCAGATGCGCCTTACGGGATTATCACTCGCATTCCGGTTGGATCTGAAAGTGGTGTGCGGCAGTGGACCTATCAGGGTATGCCGTTGTATTTTTTTGTGGGCGATACAGCCGCGGATCAAGTCAACGGTGAAGCCATTGCGAAGTGGCATTTGGCCAGGCCACGGCCAACACAAGTCAGCAGTAGCGATGTCTTAGGGTCGCTCTTGTCGGGCGCGGGTCTGGTAAAAACGGCGATTTCAAAAAACGCGCAAGAGCAAATTAATCATCAGCCTAAACATGGCTTTACCTTGTACACGTTTGATGCGGATATCGATGGCGAAAGCCAGTGTGTTGGAGCTTGCGTGGCGAATTGGCCTGCATTGATAGCCGACGTTGGCGCTGTTCCGCTTGAACCGTTTAGTGTTGTCGCTCGAGCAAGCGGCGAATATCAATGGGCACTTAATGGTAAACCACTCTATTTCTTTGCCGCGGATAAAGCTCCAGGTGACATCAATGGTGAGGATTTTGGTGGGCTTTGGCACGTGGCACGGGTACCGCCGGTGGTGACTGATAGCAATGGTTCGGGCGGTTTATTGTTTGCCGCACATGGCAACTTGGCTGGCGCCGATGGTTCCAGTGACTCATCGCGAGATGGATTTACACTCTATACCTTCGAAACGGATCCTGACGGCCAGTCGGTGTGTAACGATAGCTGTGCAACCACATGGCCACCTCTTTACGCCCCCGCGTCAGCTTCTAGCTTCGGGGATTTTAGCGTTGTCGTGCGTGCAGGTGGCGCCACTCAGTGGGCCTACAGGAACAGACCGCTGTATTTTTTCAGTGGCGATACTAGCCTTGGCGATGTTACCGGTGTCGGTGGAAGTTGGCTGCTTGCGCGGCCTTAATCGCCATCATGATTAGGAAAGTAAAAAAGTGGTTCTAACGTGTTTTTGAGGAAGCCTGAAAGGGGCCAGCTCCTCAAAAAACATCGAACCACTTCAGTAAAGGCTAACTATGTTAATGATCTTAAAGATATTAATGATATTAACGGTGCAAATACCACTAAGAACTTATTCAGCCGCTAATTCATCCAAACCAATAACACCCAGTGGCGATGTCAAATTGACACCATCCGCCGCTACAGCTGTGTAAATTTTTCCTGCCGCGAGATTAAGAGTTGCCTTGATAGCCGATGTGCCCGGTTCGCCGGTGGGCGTAATGATGACATCGTATTCACCCGCTGCCAGTGAAACATAGCCAGTTTCCGCCTTGAAGGGAATGTTAACAAACGCCGCCGTCTGATTAGCCGTCGATGTGCCTTTTGGCAATACGTAAATGTCCACATTTTGCGCCAAGGTTGAGGCATGTATCAGGCGAATTTTGGCTTCGGTCGCTACAACACGATTATTGTCGGTGAGTAAGAGCGGCTCTATACCAGCTAAGGCCCCGACAGCAAGAAGTGTATATTCAACGCCGTTAGCAAGTGGTACATCGGCGTTAATAACGGCGGGCGTGAGGGTTCCGGCTCCGGTCACTTTGAAATTGTAGGTCGCCGCGGGCAGGGTCACGTATCCGGTCACTTGCGAGAAGGCTAGGTTTTTAATGGCGGCTTCGGCGGCGTTGTTGACAATAACATCGACGGCCGGCGCATTTGCAGAAGCGTGAACAACGCGAAGATTCGCACCTACAGCTTTATCCGCCAGAATAGCCACGGCGTTGCCGTCTAGAACCGCAAGACGTATGGGCGAAGAGCCATTGCCGACGTTAGGCACAGCGCCAATCAGTAAATCTTTCCCAGCTGCCAGCGCTACTGTGCCGGAATCGAAAACGACAGTGCCATTCACCAGCGTCACGCGGATTTGATAACTGCCGGCAGGAACTTCTACAGGCCCTAGTTTTCCTTTGAACTCAAAGGTGCCCAGTGGCGTGGCGCCAGCCAAATCAGCATCGGGCGCTGTAACAAACACTTTCACGGCCGGTGCCGCGGCGGCTAAGTGAACAACGCGTACGCGCACTTTTGCAGTGTCTGACAGCATACCCATGTCTTCAATAATGAGAGGCTCGATTTTATCAACAGTGTTAATGGCAACCACGTCGTAATGAGTTTTTGCAGCGAAAGTTAGGTTAGCGGGCCCAATAACCACAGCGTTCCCGCCGGGAATTATACCTTCGACGGCAATTTTGTAAGTGCCCTCGGTCAGCGTTAAGTTGCCGGTTGATTCTTGGTAATCCAGCTTGGCTTTTACTACGGCATCGTTCACCCACAAGTTAACTTTAGGTGCATTAGGTGAGGCGTGAAAAACTCGAACCATGGCGCTTTCTAAGGCCGTGACGGTGACCGCGGCTGTAGCGCTGCGTTTCGTGTCAGCGACACTGGTTGCCCTCACCTTGTAGGTTCCGGCGGTCGCGGGGGCGGTGTAAACACCAGCGGAAGTTATGCTGCCGCCGTTGGCTTCATCAACAGACCAAGTGACGGATTGGTTTGATGTTTCTTTCAGCGTGGCACTGAACTGACCGGTTGTTCCAGCCTTGAGTGTAAGGGTGGCCGGGGTAATCATGACGGAGATTTTTTTGTCATCATCGCCGCCGCAGGCTGTTAGGAAAAAGCCTGCGAGCACTACGAGTAAACTAGCTATAAGTTTCATAAGATTGTCCTCATTTTTTTAGTAGGAAAATAGCGTGGTAGAAACACAGCAGAATGGATCTAACAGGTTTGTTTACGGCGGGGTTTTTTTAAGGATTAGTCTTAGGCGAAAAATTTCTATAACGAAGCGGCAAATGTGATTTTTTTTGCATAAATGAAAAAACCTTAACGAAGAAATGATCTCTTCTTCGTTAAGGTTCGTAACAGCTGCTTGATGGTTTAATTTTTTTGTTGACTCAGTGGTTTTTAAGCGACTTTTTTGGAGTGAGATTCTGGTGGGGCTTTTGTTTCCAGCGGAAAAGTAAAATACGTGCCCTGATTCAATTGCGATTCTACACTGATAACACTGTTATGTAATTCCAAAATACGCTTCACAATGGCAAGCCCCAGACCGGTGCTTTGTTGTTGATATTCAGTTGGTTTTTGGCCGCGATAATAGCGTTCAAAAATATGCGGGATATCCTCTTTCGATAAGCCTATACCACTGTCCTTCACTCCTACATCAACGATGTCTTGCCGTTGCGCAAGAGACAATTGAATGCTTCCACCTTCAGGTGTGTAGCGAATGGCATTTTCGATTAAGTTTTCCAGCACTCGTTCAATTAATGCGATATCGGCATTGACGATAAATAATTGTGAGCTTTGAGGGGTGCTGACACTGATCGCTTTTTTTTGCGCAGCGAGTGAAAACTTCTGAGCGACATCTTGTAATAATTCAGCGAGAGAAAAATCTTCCCGTTGCGGCATAATCCTGCCTGCATCGAGCTTACTGAGTTCAAATAATTCTTTAACGAGTTGCGTCAGACGACGGCAGTGCTTAAAAGCGATTTCGATATAATTTTTACGCTCCTCTGCTGTAATGTTGGGGCGCAAAAGCATTTCTAGGTAGCCCTGCATGGATGACATAGGTGTGCGTAAGTCGTGGGAGACGTTGGAAATAAGTTCGCGGCGTAGCCTGTCCGTTTCTTGAAGTTTTTCCAACTGTTCGCGGATTCGCTTACGCATCGCGTGAAAGGTTATTGCTAGGTAACTAATCTCATCGCCGTTATTTTTTTGAATATCGCTGGATTTCAATTCGTTAATTTGAAACTCATTCATTTCTTGAGCAAGGTTTCGCAATGGGCTAGTGAGTACTGCAAAAATTAAAATCGCACTCGCTATCGCAAATAGAGTGATTGCCGCTAAGCCTGCCAAGCTCTGTTGTAAAATGTAACTGCTGCGTAAAGACTGCGTGAGTGTTTGGTAAGTTTGCCCGCCAAGGATCACGTACAAATAACCCGCTGTTGCGATTCCGTCCATGACGGGGGAGGTAGAAAAAACGCGTTCATTATTGAGTGATCTGGGGTCTTCGCCGGTAATGGGAAAAGGTTTTTTATTGGATAGCAGTAACTTTATTGGTGCAGTATCAATATGGGTGCGAATAACGGTTTCTTTCGGAACTGAAAACGAAAGAATTTTTCCGTTGGTATCGAGCAGATATACTTCAACGATGGGGTTGACGATCATAACGAGTTCGCCTAATTTCTGCATCGCAACTTCATTAACAATTCCATTTGTAATAAAGGGCTCGCGCTGCGTAATGTACATGGCTAAACTTTTGTTCAGGTTCTGCGTTATTTCTTGATAGTAACGGTTGTTGCTCCAGTTAGTGAGCGCAAAGAATGCAATGCCAATAACTAACAGCAAGGCAACGAACGCAAAGGCTAACCGGGCACAGAGGTTTGAAAGTATTTTTGGCATTATGCAGTTTCTCTGGAGCGAGAGTGATATTTCAGCTTACGGCAGGGCGCAAAATTTATAGCCAACGCCCCAGACTGTGTGTAATAACTGTGGATTCGCAGGGTCGGTTTCAATCTTAGCGCGCAAGCGATTAATGTGACTATTCACGGTATGCTCATAGCCCTCATGACCGTAACCCCACACCGAATCTAAGAGTTCAGCACGGCGGAATACGCGCCCTTGATGGGTGGCGAAAAACCAGAGCAAATCAAACTCGCGCGCGGTGAGTTCAATGGCAGAATCATTGTTGAAAACGCTACGCTGCAGCTTGTCAATGGCAAGATGTTGTATGTGTAGTTGATTAGTGGGCGTAGGTACTTGATTAGGTTTGCGCTCACTGCGCCGCAACAAGGCTTTTACTCTGGCAACCAATTCTAAGGAGCTAAAGGGTTTGGTGAGGTAATCATCGGCACCCAGTTCAAGGCCTAATACTCGATCTAATTCT
>JAYWHF010000072.1:0-5022 GCA_043777855.1 Gammaproteobacteria bacterium
CCGTTTTTCTTCAAGCGATTCTTTCGATAATGTTCGTGCGTCTATTTTTTTCATGCATGCATTGTAGCAGCTATATTATTCCGCCGGGTTAATAATATCATCAGAATCATTGGGTATGAAATTAACCGCCGACGCAGGAATGACTAAAGCGTCTTTCGCTTCATCAACAACAAAAAATATTTGCGTGCTCATTTGTGTCATCAATGTGCGATTTTCATTAGGCACTTCAAAAAGTGCATTGTACAGAACAACACTATTAGTCACTTCAGGTGTTGGTTGAATACGATTTAATTCGCTATTCCAACGACGCTCTTTACTGCCAAGTGTAGTGAAATAAACTGGCATTTTTATGCGAAGCTTGCCGATATCCGCCTCAGACACCTGCGCCTGTACAGTCATAACTGACAAGTCTGAAATGCGCATAATGGTAGGCGCTTGTTGATTTGCATTTAGTGTTTGCCCGCGGCGCGATGTAATAGACGCGACAGTGCCACTTATAGGAGCATAAATACGTGAATAAGTCAGATTAGCTTCTTCAACACGCAAACTAAATTCCGTTTGGTGTATTTGCGCCTGAACTACATTAACCTGCGCCTTGGCCGATTGATAGGCTGCGTCTGCAGCTTGTAAAGCGTCCATCGTAGTCGCATCTTCTTTCTGTAAACTTTTCTGCCTTTCAAGACGAATATTAGCGAGCGTTAATTGCACTTTTTTATCTTGTAATTGTGCTTGCTGATTCATAAGTTGCGCACGAGTTCCGGCGACTCTTGCCTGATAAACGGTCGCGTCAATTTCCGCTAACAAGTCACCGGCTTTTACGTCACTGCCAATTTCCACGTAAAGCTTCTTTAGCTGACCAGACACTTGTGCCCCCACATCAACATAATCATGTGGTTGTAGAATACCGGTAGCGGTTACTAAATTCTGAATGTCAGCTTTCACAACCTCTGCTGTAATATACTTAGCAGCGTCATCATTATTGCTAATAAAAAATTTCCAGATCCAAAAAGATACCAATAAAATGAATAGGAATAGTGCTTTATACGGATGTCGCCAGGGAGATATAAATTGGCTTACAGAAGTAAAGATACCAGACATAGAACCTCTCAATGCAGTTTAGAGTTCACCAGTGGAAAGTGACTGCCTAACTAACTTTACCATTATTAATGGTTTAAAAACATCATAAGAAACCGACAATACCAACCCCGCCACCAACAATGACCATGTTTTTGCACGGGTATTCGCATAGCGCTATATCAACAAAAAAACCCGTTCCTGAAAAAACAATACAGGCCACTGCAAAAATATCGATAAAATAGACCCACGCTATCCCAGTATTTTTTCCTTTGTGCAGTCATTTAAATAGCCAAGCTAACCCTTGTTGCTAACATCATACTAGCAGGACACAAATAAAGAATACTGTTTGATTTAAAACCGTATGAGGCATGAACACCGAATCGAGCCTATAGAATGTATTTACGACGCGTTTTGAATTGAAGTCTATCTTTATAAATTTGCAGTAGTAGCGCGGAGTAATGCGTAGGGAGTGGTGAAATATCAGTGACTAATCAGCATAGTTTTTATTAATCATACTCTCTGGTAATGTTAAAACTCTACATGGTCGCACAATATCCAGTTCGGTTTTATACACACGAGAACTTATATTCAGCATTCCAAGAACTGTGTGAAAAAGGTTGTCGTGAGAGTATGCGACAGTACTTATTTTTTTCAGGCATTCTGTGTCGATAGTATTCGCTTTTTTGAAACCGGCAGACATCCACAGGAAAAAAGGAACTTCTTTTTGCTCTTTAGGGGCAATTGCATAGGGCATGCCATGTAAATAGAGATTTTTTTCTCCAAGCGATTCGCCATGATCTGACAAATAGAGCATTGAGGTGTTGTATTCCTTATCTCTAGTTTTTAACCATTCGATGGCGCTATTTAAAAAATAATCGGTATACCTGATGGTGTTATCAAATGTGTTAACCAATTCGCCTTTCGTACAATTTTGCAATTGCTTATCCTGACAAACAGGAGCGAAGTGCTCCCTACTTTTTGGATAGCGATTATAGTAATCTGGCCCATGACTACCTTTTTGATGCAAAACAATAAATTGACTTCCTTTGCTAGCAGAAATTTTTTCATCCAATTGGTGAAGTAATATTTCATCAAAACATTCGTGTTCATTGCACAGGTCAGGCACTTTAAGATGCTGCATATCCTCGTAAATCACGCGGTTACAAGTACCTTTGCAGCTGGAATTATTGTCGCGCCAAAGCACAGGAATACCGGCATGGCTAATCACATCTAACAGCCCTTCTTGAGATTTTGCGTTATGGTCTGAATAGTGACTTCTCCCCAATACTGAAAACATACAGGGAACTGATACAGCGGTTTCGGTCCCGCAGGAAGTAACGTCCGTGAAATTAATAATATTTTGTTGGGCCAGAAGTGGAGTTGTATCGCGGTCATAACCATTTATACCAAAATGATCGGCGCGTGCGGTTTCGCCTACTACCAAAATGAACAGCGTTGGTTTTAGTTGTACTTTACCTAATGAGGTGATAGTCGCATCATTTTCGATGGGCTTTACCTCAATGATTCGGTTACTGGTAGTGAAGTATGAAAATCCTGCATAAACGAAATTAAGCGGATTGGCGAGCTGGCGAACAGGTTTATGATTACGAAAAAAGGACGCATAATCTTGCGGCATACTCATAATCAACACCAATATGCAGGCAACAGAAATGCCTATATGTTTGATTTTTTTCCAGAGTTCTTTTCCAAATGTAGCAAACTTTATAGTGATCTGCGATAGCAGTAGTAATGGCAATAATCCTAGCGTAAAAAGATAAAAAATAAGGGTTTTGTTGATTAATCCTTCCATTTCAGCTAGATCTGTCTCCACCGTGTTTTGTATCATCAAGCGATGAATGACAATGCCGTAGGAATCCATAAAATATGCCACCCCCGCCGCCGCCAATAATATAAGGCTGAGCAAGGGTTTCGCCACATAGGGTAAAGTAATCATAGAAATGAAAATATAATTCACAGCTAATAGTAAGAGCGCGGCATTCAGGGTAAAAGCTACGTCTCTAACCCCAGGGTGAACAGCAAGGTTAAGGATAGCTCCAAAAAAAGATGCATTGAAAAAGCATACAAAAAAAAGTGCAGCACATAATGAAAAATTATGGCTACTGAGTTGCAGATACTTATCTACTTTTAATTTTTCAGTTAAAAACCTAAAGGGTAAATGAATAATAAAATAGTACATTTATGCATCCTCTTTAAACATGAGTACATAAAGCAAAACCGAGAATAGCCAGCACACCGCGAGGGTCCAAACATCATGGGAAATAAAATGGGCACCGCGAATTTGTTGTACGATGCCAAATACCACGCCAGCCGCAAGCGGGATGATTAATCCAAACCAGCGCCATGCAGATTGATAACTGAGCCCAAAAAAATACAACGCCATCCACGCATAGCCAGCACTGGCATGTCCTGCTGGAAAGCAACCCTTACCATTGTGCAAAACGATTTGCTCGATAACATTGTTGTAACTCAGGCTGCCACCATAGCGAGCAAACTCCCACGGACAAGACACCGCCAATGAGGATTTCAACACGCTAACGAGCAAACTACTGCCAGCTGTAGCTAACATTAAATAACACAGGGATTTTCTATGGCGCGCCCAGTCATTGCGACAATAGGCGGTAATCAATAGTCCGACTCCCGCTAGGGCTAGCAACAGCGACGCCGTGCGCCCACCTTTATGAAAAAATTCTTCTGCCCACCAAGTGTTTTTCCAGGCCCATGTTTGGCCCTGGAGAGCATAAACGTAGTCTGCGAAGACTCTGTCGATATCCCACAAAATGATCGCCACGGTCACGATGATTAACGCACAGATCGGATAAACAGCATGCGTATAAATAAATTGACGATAATTAGCTGGCATGTATAGCAACTTGAAAAGGAAGCATGCCTGCATCCTATAGACTGAAACTTAGCTATAACTTAGGAAGGTAAAAATTAAATTAATTATCTGAATATTTAATTTTTATGGATTTACACTGGCAGCCAAAAACTGCAAACGACGTTATTTGTCAGGAAAAAAACTCATCGAACCTTTATAGAGGAAGTCAGTGCGCTCGAAATCCTTCGCGGGATAATGACAAAATTGGGCTAATATAGGTTTTATTATGTCCTTCTAAGTAATCCCTAAGCTTTGTCTGTAAGACTGAATTGCTGGGATACTTTCAACCAGACTTTATCATTTACATGTGCGAGCAATTTTAATGAAAAGCTTTTTTTCCTTGTTACGCGGAGCCAGTAATGCGAATTTTGCTCGTTGAAGACGACCAAATGATCGGTGAGTCGGTGTCTGAGAGCCTTAGAGATGCGGGTTACGCCACCGACTGGCTAAAAGACGGCGAATCTGCCCTGACGGCCATAGCCTGCCAGCAATATGATTTGATGTTGCTAGATTTAGGATTGCCACGGCGTGACGGAATATCAGTATTAATAACCGTGCGCCAGCAAAGTAATCGGCTTCCAGTTATTATTTTAACTGCACGTGATGCCATAGAAGATCGCATTGCGGGGCTAGATGCAGGTGCTGATGACTATCTTGTTAAGCCTTTCGCACTGGGTGAATTAAGTGCGCGCATGCGCGCGGTTTTACGCCGGCAGTCATCCATTTCCGGCCCGCATTTCACCAACGGAATTATATCGCTGGATCCTTCAACACGTGAAGCGCGCTTCAAAGACGATGCACCAATCCGTCTATCGGCACGGGAGTTTGCGTTATTACAAACGCTGCTTGTGCGACCTGGTGCAATTCTTTCTCGATTTGAGCTGGAAGAAAAAATTTATGGCTGGGGCGATGAAGTCGAAAGCAATGCGGTGGAGTTTCTTATTTATTCGTTACGCAAAAAGTTTGGGAGCTCTATTATCAAAAATATTCGGGGGTTGGGATGGATGGTTCAAAAAGCAAGATAAGAGACTCGTTGCAATTTCGCT
>JAYWHF010000073.1:0-1789 GCA_043777855.1 Gammaproteobacteria bacterium
CATCGCCGGTAGCACGTCGAATTTCTAGTGTAATTGTCGGTAGGCTCGGGAGTTGATCCTCATCACTTTGCATTTTTTCAATAGCGTTTTGATAAATGCGAAACTCCTGCTTTCCATAAAGTAATTGGATCTCATCGAAATTAGGTTTAGAAGGAGTTTTTGGCGTCTCGGCAATTCTTAAAGGCGGCTCTTTGGGTGGGTGCATTGAGTCCGCTCAGGGGTAATTTGACGACGTTGTAGTCACAGAAGTATAGGCAAAGAAGTATAGGCACTAGGCGTTGCATTGCCCAATTAAAACAGATCCTCGATAGATAAGTAGCGTTCACCGGTGTCATAACAGAAAACAATGACACGGCTTCCCGCCCGCATATCACCTTGTTTTTGCGCTACCGCGGCGAGTGTCGCTCCTGAAGAAATACCTACAAAAATACCTTCTTGAAGTGCGCACTGGCGAGTCATTTCAAAGGCCGCTTCCTCGCTAACGAGTATTGTTCCGTCCAAGGTCTCTTGGTTTAAAATCTGCGGAATGAATCCGGCGCCAATACCTTGTAGCCGGTGCAGGCCTTTTTGGCCGCCACTGATAACCGGCGACTTTTCAGGCTCTACGGCGAAGGTTTTTAAGTGTGGAAATTTTTGCTTTAGCACTTCACTGCAGCCGGTGATATGGCCGCCAGTACCAACGCCAGTTATCATGTAATCAATGCCTTCAGAAAAATCGGCGAGAATTTCTTGTGCGGTAGTGGTGCGGTGGATTTGACTGTTGGCGGGGTTATTAAATTGTTGTGGCATCCAGCTATTGGTGTGTTCTGCTAGTAACTCATTGGCTTTGGCGATGGTGCCGCCCATGCCTAATTCTTTGGGTGTTAAAACGAGTTCGGCGCCGAGCGCTTTCATGGTTTTGCGGCGCTCAATCGACATGGATTCAGGCATGGTTAAAATTAGCCTATAACCCTTCACGGCGCAGACCATCGCTAATCCAATGCCGGTATTGCCGGATGTTGGTTCAATAATTACAGTGTCTTTATTGATAATTCCCCTTATTTCAGCGTCCTCAATCATTGCCAGCGCTATGCGATCTTTAATACTACTGCCGGGATTGAAACGCTCCACCTTCATCCATACCTCGATATCGCTGCGAAACAAATGATTAATTCGAACGTGAGGTGTATTGCCGATAGTCTGTAAAATATTGTTGTATTTCATGGTATGCCTCTGCAAAGAAATGAAGTGTGAAAACACCATTAATCTAACCGCTTTTTAAACCGTTTCGCCGCAACAAGCAAGCCTGTGAGCGTAAAGCCTTGCGAGCCTTGGCAAGTCTGGCCATAAATCAATTAAGGTTGCGCCGCGCAACACAATAGTCATCATGCTAAGCTGTTGACGTTTATCCTATACGTTAATGCTTTTGAAATTAAGAGAGCAATTAACTGGCGGTAATCGCCTAAAATGATCTGGCGGCGATCGCCTAATAAGCTACGACTTAAATCAACTCAGTATCACTGATACCAAAATAAGTGACTAGCATGACGCATTTCTCAATGATTGGTCTTATCGGCCATTTACACAATGAACGAGCAACATACTCGCTAAAGCGCCTTATCGCGTTCTTGCAGGCACGTAATGTGCATTTTATTCTTGAGCAAGCTACGGCTGAGCTTTTAAAAGACGACCCGATGCTAAAAGCAGCGCAGCAAGTTGTCGAGATAGAATTTTTAGGTAAGCTTTGCGATTTAGTCATTGTTGTTGGCGGTGATGGTAGCTTACTGCGCGGTGCGCGCGGCTTGGCAAA
>JAYWHF010000074.1:0-5008 GCA_043777855.1 Gammaproteobacteria bacterium
GGCGGGATTCAATCCGGCGGAAGCACATTGACACAGCAGCTCGCACGCGACTTCTTTCTGACACGCAAGCAAATTTTCTCACGCAAATTTAACGAAATACTACTCTCGCTGCAAATTGAACAAGAGTTTTCCAAGGAGGAAATTCTTGAATTGTTTAACAACAAAATGTTTTTTGGCAACCGCGCTTATGGGTTGCAAGCCGCCGCACAAATTTACTACGGCAAAGACATTCAAGACTTATCCTTGGCGCAAGATGCGATGATAGTGGGAATACTCAAAGCGCCGTCAGCCTTCAACCCACTCGCAAATCCAAAGCGCGCGCTAAGCCGCCGTAACTGGATACTAGGGCGTATGCTCACGCTCAAATACATCGATAAACCTACCTATCAAGCAGCCATTAATGAACCCAATACGGCCGTTAATCACGGCACTATTCTCGATGTACAAGCACCTTTTATTTCGGAAATGGCTCGAAAAGAGGCGCTTGATCGCTTCGGTGAAAATGCATATAACGAAGGTTACAAGGTCTACACCACGGTCGATAGTGCGATGCAAGCCGCCGCTCAGACCGCACTTGTGAATGGATTAATTAACTACGATGAGCGCCATGGTTATCGCGGGCCTGAGCGTCGTTTGGAGCCGTCAACGGCATCAGATTTTGAAGATTGGCAAGATCAGCTTCAGGCAATGCCAACCTTAGGAGGAATGGAAGCAACTGCGGTAATTACGGCCACTGAAAAGGCACTATCAGTCCTGCGTTCTAATGGCGACAAAATAGACCTAACTTGGGAGCAGGGTTTATCGGATAAGCGTCCTTACATTTCCGAAGATAGCCGAGGTCCGGCGCCCAAAAGTGCGGCAGGCTTTTTGCGCCAAGGCGATGTTGTGAGAATTATAAGAGACAAAAACCAACAATGGCGCCTTACACAAGTCCCTGATGCTGACGGCACTATCGCCGCACTAGACCCATTGGACGGCGCCATTCGCGCCATTGCAGGTGGTTTTGATTTTCAAAAGAGTAATTTTAATCATGCGACCCAAGGCGCGCGCCAACCGGGGTCTGGATTCAAGCCGCTCTACTATGTAAATGCTCTTGAAAATGGATTTACGCCCGCAACCATGATCAACGATGCGCCTATCGTCATCCAAAATGAATACACAGGAGAAGTCTGGCGCCCCGAAAACGATGAGGGCGAGTTTGACGGGCCAACCAGCTTGCGCAAGGCACTTTATAAATCAAAAAATCTAGTCTCAATTCGCGTAATGAAGAGCCTTGGCGTACAAAATGTCATCAATAGCTTGGAACGCTTTGGGTTTGACAAAAACGACTTTCAACCAAACCTAGCATTAGCGCTTGGAACGCACGAACTGACACCGCTGCAAATAGCAACTGCCTATGCCGCATTTGCTAACGGCGGCTTGAAAATCAGCCCCTACCTCATTAGCCGTATCGAAAATGGTAAAGGGGAAATCGTCTATCAGGCATCCCCCAAAACAGTGTGTAAAACATGTCCTGAGCCTTCGATTACTAACACCGATGACCTACCTAGCGATAGCGAATCCGTCGTTCATGCTATTTCAACAGAGGACGGTAGTGCGCCGCGAATCATTGATGCTCGTATCGCTTACATCATGGACTCCATGCTAAAAGATGTTGTAAACAGGGGAACTGCTGTCGCCGCTAGAAAATTGGGCCGTAGTGATTTAGCGGGTAAAACCGGCACTACCACAGGACCGAGAGATACCTGGTTCACAGGTTACAATCCAAGTATCGTGGCCTCAGTTTGGGTCGGCATCGACAAAAACACGCTTCTTGGAAGGCGTGAATTTGGCTCCACGACCGCCCTACCTATTTGGATAGAATTTATGCAAACGGCCCTAAAGGGTGTACCCGACCAGATTCAGCGCCAACCCGATGGCATAGTGACGGTTCGGATTAACCCCGAAACCGGCAGGCCCTCCGAACCCGGAGAGGATGGCGCGATTTTTGAAATCTTTCCTTCAGAAACTGCTGTTAATAGCAGCGGACCGGAAGGTATTTCTGAAATTCCAGCCGCCGAAGAATCGCTGCCGGAAGGTGTTTTCTAACCTACCTCAACTGGCAAAGAACAAATAAAAACGCCGAGCGCTTTCACGTTCGGCGTTTTTATTTGTCTCGACTCAGCACTTTTACACGCTACATCTATCAGCAGCAGCAAAGTCTAGAATGGTATTGTAGTGATTAAGCTTCTTTTTTGGCGCCAATTCGGCTGCCGAAACGCTTGGTAAAACGGTCAATACGGCCACCGGTATCTACCATTTTTTGCTTGCCCGTGTAGAACGGATGGCATTGACTGCAAACGTCAACATGGAAGTCCCTGCCGAGGGTAGACGCCGTAGAAAAACTATTACCACAGCTGCAGGTGACTGCCATTGGAGAATAATTGGGATGAATTTCTGGTTTCATGATACTTACCTTCTGTGATGTATGCCGCCACCCGAACAATGGCCGAGCACCGCATAACGATTGATTAAAGAGGCGGCGATGCTACCAGAAAACTTCTTGATTGCAAGCTGCGCAAGACATTTGTAACCATCCAACGGAAAACACGTTCGGCCTATGGAACTTGCGTTCATCCAACTCAACCAAGCCGCCAAAAACCCACCTACCCACTCCAAAAAACTTGTTTTCTTGAAGTTTGCCTTAACAACAATACTCGCTGCAGTGGAAACTGGAGCAGGAGAGTGAAAAACTGGTGTTTAAATTTTCACCAAATTCTAGCCAATAGACATATCACTGCCATGCCAACATGAGTATAATGCGCCCCTTTCATTTTATAGCTCATCTATCAGTCAATACCCTTTTTTCACTCCAAGAGAATCAACACAGTGACCGACACAACTTCAGTTCGTAAATTGCGCAATATCGCCATCATTGCCCACGTTGACCACGGCAAGACTACCCTCGTGGACAAATTGTTAACTCAGTCTGGCACCTTGACCCGCCGCCAAGAGGGCGCCGACTTGATTATGGATTCTAATGACCAAGAACGCGAACGAGGCATTACCATTCTCGCCAAAAATACCGCGATTACTTGGAATGACTACCGCATCAACATAGTGGACACACCCGGACACGCTGATTTCGGTGGTGAAGTAGAACGCGTACTCTCAATGGTTGACTCGGTGCTTCTGTTGGTTGACGCCGTTGGCGGGCCCATGCCACAAACTCGTTTTGTGACTCAAAAGGCTTTTGAGCAAGGCTTGAACCCGATTGTTGTGATCAACAAAGTTGATCGGCCAGGCGCACGCCCTGAGTGGGTTGTCGACCAAGTATTCGAATTGTTTGACCGTTTGGGCGCTACCGAAGAGCAGCTGGACTTCCCGGTCGTTTATGCGTCCGCGCTCCACGGTGTGGCAGGCCTGTCCCCTGATGCTCTCGCCGATGACATGACGCCACTATTTCAAATGATCATTGATAAAGTAAAAGCGCCGAAAGTAAATAGCGATGGCCCGCTACAAATGCAAATTTCAGCACTGGATTACAACAGCTACGTAGGTGTTATCGGTATTGGCCGCATCACTCGCGGAACCTTGTCTCCGAATCAACAAATCGTTGTGGTTGCTCACAACGGCGAGCAACGTAAAGCTAAGGTTTTACAAGTCATGGGCTTCCATGGTCTTGAGCGTGTTGAAACCGACCTAGCAACGGCTGGCGACATCGTCTGTATTACGGGCGTGCAAGGTCTTGGTATTTCTGACACCTTGTGCAGCCCAGATTGCGTTGAAGCCATGGTGCCCCTCAGCGTTGACGAACCCACCGTTAGCATGACTTTCCAGGTAAACGATTCACCCTTTGCTGGCAAAGAAGGCAAATATGTTACCACGCGTAATATCAAAGATCGTTTAGATCAAGAATTGATTCACAACGTCGCATTGCGGGTTAAGCAAGGTGAAACACCCGACAAATTTGTTGTCTCCGGTCGCGGTGAATTACACCTATCGGTGCTGATCGAAAACATGCGTCGTGAAGGTTTTGAAATGGGCGTATCGCGCCCCGAAGTTATTATCAAAGAAGTGAACGGTGAGAAGCACGAACCTTTCGAGCAAGTGGTTATTGATGTAGAGGAGCAACATCAAGGTAAGGTTATGGAAGAGCTAGGTTTACGTAAAGGTGAATTGAATAATATGCAACCTGATGGTAAAGGTCGTATCAAGTTAGAATTCTTGTGCCCTTCACGTGGCCTCATCGGTTTCCGCGGCCAGTTCCTAACCATGACATCTGGCTCAGGTATTATGACCAGTATTTTTGATCATTATGGCCCCGTAAAAGAAGGCGAAGTCGCTAAACGCCAAAACGGTGTTTTGATTTCAATGATCAAAGGCAAAACTCTAGCCTACGGATTACACCCACTGCAAGAACGCGGCCGCTTATTTTTCGGCGCGGGTGTTGAAGTTTATGAAGGTCAAGTGGTCGGCATTCATTCACGCAACAATGACCTAGTGGTTAACCCAACCAAAGCGAAGCAACTTACTAACGTACGCGCTTCAGGCACTGATGATGCGTTGACTTTATCTCCTCCGGTTCGTCATACACTTGAACAAGCGTTGGAATTTATTGAGGACGACGAACTGGTTGAAGTTACACCGCTCAGCATTCGTGTGCGTAAAAAGTTTCTGACTGAAAATGAGCGTAAACGCGGTAAAAAAGCGTAACAACTAATTTAGTTAATAAATAAAAGTTACGCAAAAATCCCCTGAGTGAAAGCAAAGGGGATTTTTTTCAGCTATACATTAATGCCTAAACTGCTCTAACCATCGATTGGCAATAACGGTTTTTACACACCGCGCTCTGCTACATACTCACCGAAAATTTATAACTCATTAGCGAGGTATATTCCTCACCCGGACGCAAGATAGTGCTGGGAAATGACGCACAATTGGGCGAGTCAGGAAAATGTTGCGGCTCTAAACAGAAACCGCTATACCGCGTGTAATGCCAACCTTTGCCGGTTAGCGAACCATCTAA
>JAYWHF010000075.1:0-5002 GCA_043777855.1 Gammaproteobacteria bacterium
AACCGAACCCATCCATTTCACACTAGATTCTTGCTCGTCGGCATCAACTAAAACCGCAACGGCGCCAGCCTCGATGGCTAGGGTAATAAACTGTCTCCCATCTACTTCTGCGCCCACTAACGCAACAAAAACATCTCCTTTTTTAATCTGACGGGAATCAAGGCAAAGGCCGGATATTAAAATCTGCTCTGCACCCACCAAAGACATTTCAGGCAAAAGTTGCTGCAAGCTAAAAGTGGAATTAAGAACACGATGCGTCATAGCGGCAGCTCCTCCTCGTGTTCTACAGGAGCAAGAGATTGATACTTTTCATTTGTTTTTTTAGATTGCGCGATAGCTAGCTTTTCATCTTCTGTGTTTAGCACAGGGCTATCCGGGGGAACTTGCAGCATCCGCAAGGCATCTTCTACTACTTTTGAAAATGCTGGAGCAGCAACATAACCCCCATTTCCTGCGGTACCTAAACCTTGCGGTTCATCGATCACTACTATTGCAACGATACGTGGGTTTTCTACCGGTGCCATACCGGCAAATGAGGAAATTTGTTTTGCGGCGTTATATTTTCCACCGACAGATTTCAGAGCAGTGCCCGTCTTACCGGCAACAGAGTAAGAAATTGCGCGCGCGCGCTTACCCGTTCCTTCGGCGGTCACCACACGCATCAACATGGTTTTTACTTCATCCGTAAATTTTTTATCGACAACTTTTTCACCCACAGGTGGTGTATCAACCCGCAACAGTGAAATCGGGCGCTTGATGCCACCGCTCGCTATCACAGAGTAGGCTTGCACAGCTTGCAGTGCCGTTAAGTTGACGGCATAGCCAAATGAGACATTCGCTCGTTCAACCAACTGCCCCACTTTTAACGACGGAACAAGCCCCGCCGCCTCGCCAGGAAAACCTGTACCCATTTGCTGGCCAACACCTAAACGCGAATACATGTTCACTATGGCGTTAGAATCTAATTGCAAAGCAATTTTCGACATAGCAACGTTGCTGGATTTTGCGATGACCATCGATAAATCCAACGCGCCATAATTCTGGTGATCTTTCATAGGCTTATTGCCAACCATCCAATAGCCGGGATTAGTATCGATAACATCACTCGGTTTAAATTTTCCGGATTCAAGAGCGGCTAAAATTGCTAAAGGTTTAATCGTTGAGCCGGGCTCATAAACGTCGGTAATTGCCCGATTGCGCAAGTTTGGGCCACGGGCATGAGCGCGATCATTAGGGTTGTACGAGGGGTAGTTAGTAACCGCTAGGATCTCTCCCGTTTCCACATCAAGAATCACCAAAGACCCCGCCTGAGCACCACTGTCTTCAACCGCTTTTTTCAATTCACGATGGGCGAGATACTGCAAACGCAAATCGATACTCAAGGTTAAGTTTTGGCCGGAGCGAGCCGCTTTGATGAGCTGCAATTCTTTTACCGTACGCCCCTTTAAATCTTTAATCACTTGCTTGGACCCATTCTCGCCGCTCAGCCATGCGTCGTAGGCCATCTCTAAACCTTCCTGGCCGCGATCATCGATATCCGTCATGCCGACAATATGCGCGGCTATTTCTCCGGCTGGATAATAGCGGTGGTACTCGGTTTGTTGATTTACGCCAGCAATATCTAAACCCATAATTTTCTGAGCCGCGTCTGGCGGCATTTGCCGCTGCAGATACATAAATTCTTTGTTTGCATAGCGGTTCAAGCGAGAACTTAAAGCTGCTTTGGAAATTCCTAGCGCCTGCGCTAAGCGCCCAAATTGCTGAGGTGACTGGAGCAGCACTTTAGGGTTTGCCCACAAGGTAGCAACTGGCGTACTTACCGCCAAAGGCTCTCCATTTCGGTCAGTGATCACACCACGATAAGCCGGAATAATGTCGGTGCGAAGAGTGCGCGACTCACCTTGATTTTGGAGGAACTCGAAGCCTTTATCGGCGTTAGGCCATACCTGCAAACTTGCAACGTGGACAAGCAGCACTAAGACCAAACCGCCCATCACACCAATCACACACCAGAAGCGCCACCGTGCAATCTTCAGCAGCACGCGGCGGCTGACTAGCGCAGAACTATCCAACAAAACTGTCGATGCCGCCGGTGGCGCTGATGATTGATCGGCCCGCCATCTATTCATCCACAGTCACCATAACCACACGCTCCGCTGTAGGTGCGAGCATGTTTAATTCGTTTGCCGCGATGCCTTCAACACGACTGTAAGCCGCCCAGGTACTTTGCTCCAGAAGATACTGCCCCCACTCCACTTGAAGTTGTGCAGCTTCATGACGCAAAGTCTCGAGGTGGTTAACATTGCGACGAACTTCTTGAGTTGAGGCGACTACGCCTAATGCAGAAATCACCACCAAAATCCACAGACTAGCCATTACCAACACCGACCACGGTGCTATATCGAATGAACTCTGTGTTTGAATTTGGCTCATGTTGCTCCATGTGTTATTGGTTGTGGTTTGCACGAGTTACTTGCATTTTCATCGAGTAATTTGAATCAATGCAGAGCGATACTCGGTCAAGAAATTTTTTCTGCCACTCTCATAATGGCGCTCCGAGAGCGAATATTTGCACCTATCTCGGTGGCGCCGGCCTTAAGCGCCTTGCCGCAAGAACGCAGCCGTTTGTTTAAATGTTCATCTCTAATGGGAACACCCATGGGCACCGGATCACCCTGCTCCTGACGCCGAATAAATCGCTTCACAACACGGTCTTCTAACGAATGAAAGCTAATTACAACCAACCGGCCGCCGACAGACAAAACGTCCAAGGCTTGCGCCAAAACATCCTCAAGATCGGCCAATTCGCTATTAATATGTATGCGAATTGCTTGAAATGCTCGTGTTGCGGGATGCTTCCCTTTTTCCCACGCGGGGTTGGCCTCCTTGATAACCTCAGCAAGTTTTCCGGTGCGTGTGAATGCAGTGTTAAGACGCTCCGCAATAATCGCGCGCGCCATACGCTTGGCAAACCGCTCCTCTCCATACTCTTTGAGAACTCTGGCAATATCATCTTCGGCAGCTGTATTGAGCCATTCAGCAGCACTAAGGCCGCGAGTTTGGTCCATTCTCATATCAAGAGGGCCGTCACTCTGAAAGCTAAATCCTCGTTCGGAATCGTCCAACTGAGGTGAAGAAACGCCTAAATCCAGTAAGATTCCATTTACTGTGCCAGTCAGACCGCGTTCTTTTATGAGGCAACTAAGATCTGCAAATGAACCGTGGGCTACCTCAAAACGAAGATCTGCGCCAAATCGCTCTTTTGCCACGCCGACAGCCGCCAAATCCTTATCAATAGCCAGCAACCTTCCCAGCTCCGACAGCTGGGCCAATATCAACCCACTGTGACCACCACGGCCGAAAGTGCCGTCAACGTAAAAACCAGATTTGTCTGTTATCAAAGAATCTACGGCTTCTTGCAGTAGCACTGTGGTGTGTTGGTTTTGCGTCACTCATTACCCCTGATGAAAACTCTAAAGCGAAAGCGAAAGCATTTCGTTCGGAATTTCGTCATTGATGGGCTCATTCAATAGCGCCAACCAAGACTCCTCGCTCCATAACTCAAGTTTCTTCCCTTGACCAACTAACATCATTTTTTTATCTAAGTTGGCATATTCACGCAGGGTTGGCGGCACAAGAAACCGGCCACTCGCATCGAGCTCCAACGTACTGGCATAACCAATAAGAATTCTCTTAACACGCTGAGATACTTTGTTAAAACTTGGCAATGCCTCAATTTGTGGTAGTAGTACAAGCCACTCAGGCTCTGGATAAACCAATAAGCATCGATCCTCGGTATGAGCCGTCACCACTAACCGACCCCCGCAGGTTTCCATCAACTCGTCTCGAACGCGCGTTGGGATGGCCATGCGACCTTTAGGATCCATGCTGATGGAATAACTACCTGAGAACACTTTTCACCACTTAACAAAATTCACGCACTTATCAGCAGATATTTGCCACAAAAAACCACTAATATCCACTTTTTTCCACAATGCTCACTATAATTCGGGACCCAGTAAAGTCAAGCAAGCAATTGCGAAAAGGCGCAGAAAATCACCTTAAAAACCTGAAAAAGCAACAAAAAAGCAGAGGAAAAGTAGGAAAAAATGGAGCTCGAATTGCAGAAATAGATAAAAATCATAGGAATAGAAAAACAACCTAATGTACTACATTAAGTTTGGAATTATTTAGCATCAACAAGAGGGTTTTCATAGAAGATACTGATCTATAAGCATCAGCATTCGGAGCGGTAAAAGCACTTTTCTAGCAAAGCAACGCTTTCGTCCATGAAAAGGCTACAGAGTAACGCCATTCCTAGCAACCCCCTTCAACAAGTTTACATGACGAAAAATGTCTCGACGTAAATAAAACCAGAGCCCATTTTTAAAGCTATCAACACTAATGCTAACCGACAAATAAAAATTCTGTTGACAATGGCGAGTCACAAGAATACTGTACATAAAAACAGTATTAACGAGAGGGTAACATCATGGCAGTAATCGCCGTTTGGCAATGTGATAGAGACGGAAGTATGTTTGAAGATAGAAAACTCGCCGAAGAACACGACAAATACCTGGAGCTGGCCGCCAACATTACACAATTAATTGAAAGCCAAATTCCTGGAATTGATGAAAAACACAGTGAAGCTATAGGTTTGATGTTGGCCCAGAGACGTGACCAACTGGCTAAAGCCTGTAAAGGAAAACCCGAAGAATTACTAGTGCCGCTAACAGTGGTGGAGACCAAGCCAATCCAGCAAGATGCCAAACTCATATCAACAGAAAATGAACACAGCAGTAAAGTCATGGCATTTAGCGCGAACAAATAATCACGTCGCGTGATTATTTGTTCTTACCACCGTTGATCTGGCCACGCTAGCCACCGAGCCTGCTTCATCGAGCCTGTTTGATCGAGCCTGTTTGATCGATCACAGTGGCTTTTTACTCTTGCAAAAGTTGTGATATCAATTTGAACGTGACTGTCGGCATATTATCTTTAA
>JAYWHF010000076.1:0-1785 GCA_043777855.1 Gammaproteobacteria bacterium
TGAATCACTGTTGCAAGCACCCAGCGACATTCATCGCGACGGGGGTACCACTGACATAAAATGCTGTGAAGATGGCTTGCCATTCAGAATGCTCACTAATTTTTTACACTAGGTAGACGCCGCCAGCTGCAGCGCATGCTTTGCCGCGTATTTTGTATCAACATGAGTAAACCACTAAGGTTCAACCGGATCAAGTGGATGAATTTATTGCTAAAACACTATGTCAACTGCTAACTTGCGATCGGTTACTTTGAGTGTCAGCAGTAGATTTTTCAAACCTTATAATAAAATCGGCAAGTAGTTCTGTTTCTACGGAGCAGAGATTCCCCCAAAGCCGGCATTTGAAACATCGACTATCTAAGTA
Organism: Gammaproteobacteria bacterium; assembly: GCA_043777855.1. Classification (GTDB taxonomy): domain Bacteria; phylum Pseudomonadota; class Gammaproteobacteria; order Pseudomonadales; family Cellvibrionaceae; genus Cellvibrio. The sequence continues at coordinate 365 of JAYWHF010000076.1, forward strand.
CCTGTGTTGGCAATACTTTTGGTAAAAAGATAATAGAAATACAAAAAAGTGTGCATTGTTACTGTAGATAGAATTAACACTATCTACAGCTGGCGTGTAAAAAATATTTCATTAATAATTAAGTGCAGCCAAATAAAGTTGCAGTGAATTTGCTGCGTTTTTTTGTGTTGTGCGCATAGGAAAAATTATGAAGCAACCATTAAGCATTAAATCATTTGTAATCAATATTAAATCGGTGGGCGTAAAAATGGCCGGCGCCGTTTTTGTGTCTTGCCTTGTTGTTTCGCAGGCCGTTGCAGGTTGGAGCGTGAACGGCTCTAAAGTAATAGATCCACGAGGAAACAACTTTATCTTTCGTGGTATTAATCATGCACATGCCTGGTACCCCGATAAAACGGCTGCAGCAATGACTGATATAGCGGCAACTGGCGCTAACTCAGTAAGAGTTGTTTTAGCGAATGGCGCACAATGGACACGTACATCTGGTGCTGATGTGGCTATTATTATTGGTCAATGTAAAGCAGCGAAGTTGGTGTGTGTTTTGGAAGTACATGACTCCACGGGGTTTGGTGAGTCTTCGGCGGCAACGAATATTTCTAATGCCGCTGCGTATTGGGCTAGCTCAGATATTAAATCGGCAATCATTGGACAAGAAGATTATGTGATAGTGAATATTGCAAATGAGCCTTACGGCAACGGGGTTTCTGCATCAACCTTTACAACTGAAACATCGGCGGCAATTAAAACCATTCGTAATGCAGGGCTTACGCATTTAATTATGGTGGATGCGCCAAATTGGGGGCAGGATTGGTCGAACATAATGCGTGATAATGCGGCAACTATTTTTGCGGCAGACTCACTCAGTAATACGATGTTTTCGGTGCATATGTATGAGGTCTATAACACCGCGAGTAACGTGCAAAATTATCTAACGTCATTTCAGGCAAAAGGCTTTGCGTTGATTGTGGGTGAGTTTGGTACAGAGAATAACGGGAAGAATGTTGATGAGGTTTCAATACTGCTGTACACACAACAAATGGGTATCGGTTACATGGGGTGGAGCTGGAGTGGTAACGGCTCTTGTTGCGTGCCTTTGGATATTGCGACTAATTGGAATCCATCCGCGCTAAGTACTTGGGGTAACCTATTAATTAATGGCGCTAATGGCATTAAAGCGACTTCAAAATTAGCCACTCATTTTGGTACCACAACCAGTTCTTTGGTGGCTAGCTCAAAAGCAAGTTCAAAAACTAGTTCAAAAATAAGCTCAAAAATAAGTTCCAAGGCGAGCATTGCAGCCTCCTCTAGCAGCAGGGCAAGTGTGGTGCCAGCATCAAGCAAAGCCACTATTGCTAGCGCTAAGGCGAGCTCTTCAAGAGCTGGCACGGCTGGATTAAGTTGTAGTTATGTGGTGACTAATA
>JAYWHF010000077.1:0-1774 GCA_043777855.1 Gammaproteobacteria bacterium
AGTCAGCGCCAACAGCTCGCCCAACAAAAGCCTGTACTTTTATGGTTTACCGGCATGTCTGGATCAGGAAAAACAACACTGGCCAATGGTGTAGAGGCTCAACTTCACAGACAACGTTATCACACTTTTTTATTAGACGGCGATAACATCCGACATGGCTTGTGCAAAGATTTAGGATTTTCTGATGCAAACAGAAAAGAAAATCTCAGGCGAGTTGCAGAGGTTGCTCGGCTTTTCTTGGATGCTGGCATTATCACACTCGCGGCTTTCATATCACCTATGGCTCAAGACAGAGAACAGGTTCGTGCCATGTTTGCAAAAAGTGACTTTATTGAAATCTACTGTCAGTGCCCTTTAGATATTTGTGAGAGACGTGATGTAAAGGGCTTGTATAAAAAAGCGCGCCTTGGGCAGATCACAAATTTTACGGGCATTTCATCGAAATACGAACCGCCACAATCACCTGATTTAACCATTGAAACAAACAACGTAGATATCACGACTAGTGTAAATTTGGTGTTAGGCCTTCTCTATTCACGTAATATTATTTCGGCGCTAGGTCATTAATAATACTGAAAATAAACCCATGATGTGCAAATGATCCCTGAAAACCTCACATGAATAAGACAAGCAGAAAGTCTGAAATTCTAGTATTGGGTGATTCTCATGCTGACATTTTTAATCACCCCATATGCATTAATTTGTTTCCCAATAGTTTTTTCATGGTGGTGTCTGTCCCTGGAGCAACTATTTCCGGCCTTCAAAATCCTAACTCAGTCACGCAAGCTTTACCTATTTTTGAAGGTCATTTAAAAACATCGTCGGCCAAAACTTTGCTCTGCCTCCTTGGCGAGGTTGATGTGGGCTTTCTAATTTGGTATCAAGCAGAAAGATATGGCTTTTCAGTTAAAGAGATGACCAGACTTGCTTTAGACAAATACCAATCGTTTTTATTAAACTTAAAATCCTATGGAAAAGTTATTTGTGTGAGTACGCCATTACCCACCATAAGCGATCATAACGACTGGGGTGACGTATCAAATAAGCGAAAAGAGGTAAGAGCAACGCAACGCGAACGAACTGATCTCACTCTATCGTTTAATTTTGAGATGCAAGCATATTGCGCAGCAAATAACATCATCTACATTGCATGTGATGAAGATTTGTTGGCATCGAATCACTTATTGCGATCAGATTTTCTAAACAGTAACCCGTTGGATCATCACTACAATCCGACCCAGTTTGCATCATTGTTAGCTTCCAAACTTAACCAATTGCTTTAAATGGGATCAATTCTTTATCCTTTTTTGAAATGAGTTAGATGTGAAATTACTAATTGTTAGCACCCCACGTTCTGGAAACACATGGCTAAGATATATGTTGGCCAGTCTATATCAATTGCAACAATTTGCAGTTCATGCGCCACAAGACCTTGATTGGACGAATTTACCTCAAAGATCTATCGTACAACTTCATTGGCATCGCACGTTAGAATTCAAACAATTGCTGCATCAGCATCAGGTTCAACCCATCACCATCATTCGTCATCCCATTGCTGTATTGATTTCTATTTGGCAATTTGCCACCCACGAACCCGCTACGGCGAAATGGCTACAAGGCGAAGGCGGCAATGAAGACTCTATTTTGAATCAGCCGCTTAATAGCCAAGCTTTTTTAAACTACGCCTGTAGCGTGCGGGCAAAAGCCTTGTTATCTATATCAACAGAATGGTGGAAGGAAATAGGAGCGCTCCATGTACGCTATGAAAATTTAG
>JAYWHF010000078.1:0-4939 GCA_043777855.1 Gammaproteobacteria bacterium
CCATCGTGTGCAAACGCTCAATCTTCACATCTTCAAAGTAAGGCCAGCAAGGCTGTCCCAGTCCCCACGGATGACTCAAGTCATAGAACTGCAAACCCATCTTGTTGCTTAAGTTTTCTTCGTAATTCGTACCGCCGATATTGATCGTCATGTCGCTCTCCAATTAAATGTGCATCACAAATATGTACCGTATTACGATACAACTGTATTGTATTGTAGTTATATAAAGCGTCCAAAAAATCCGTACTTACCCTAGCCAGAGATTCTTTTCACATGAACAACTAGTCAGCGCTATTGGCAGTTGTCGCGCGATACAAAGAACGATTCGTCTATGATCGAACAACAAAATCTGAAAAAAATTATGAATAGCATTCCCACTGATGAAGAGCCCGCTGAGAGGCAAGGCATTCAGGTTATCGCCCGTGCTGCAGCCTTACTGCGCGCTTTGGAATCGCACCCCGATGGCCTTTCTCTGGGTGAATTGGCGCGCCACATCGGCTTGGCACGCTCCACAGTTCAGCGCATCGTGGATGCACTTCACAAAGAAGGCTTGGTCATGGCCGCATCAACTCAAAGCGGCGTGCGTTTAGGCCCTGCGCTGCTCTCTTTGGCAAGTGCGACTCGATTTCACATCGGCGAAACTGCACGTCAAACATTGAAGCTCTTGGCTCAGGAATGTGATGAAACTGTAGATTTGTCGCTAGCTGATCAGGACAAAGTGATTTTTATCGATCAGATTGCCGGCAAACAAAGGCTGTCTGCGATGTCTGCGATAGGCGTTTCGTTCCCGCTGCATTCCTCTGCCAACGGCAAAGCCGTATTGGCAGCCATGAAGGATGCAGAAATCACCAAGTTGCGCAAACGTCTTTTACTCGAAGCGATCACGCCTAATACGATCACTACTTGGGACAAATTAGAGCGCGAGATTGATCAAGTTCGCAAGACGGGCATAGCGTTTGACAGACAAGAAAATTCTTTGGGCATCTCTGCCATGTCAATTGCCATCCGTAGCCCAGCCGGGGAAATTGCTGCCATCTCCATTCCTGCACCGAGCGGCCGCTTTGACGACAAGCGAGATGCGTTGGAGAAACTATTGCGTCAGCATTGCACCGCTTTGCAACGCAAGCTCGATCCAAGTTAGCGTGCTTTGATCCAGTCGTGGTGCGCTATGCGCCAACGCCCTTGCTCTAAGCGCACGGGGATAGCAGCGCGGTTTGGGTGATGCACCTCGTCGCTACCAAACACAAATGGCATGCCCAGCATCGGTGCATCGTAGCGATTGAGCGCCTTGAAAGCAGCGGTCACAGATTCACGTGTGATCTCGCCACGTATGCTGCGCAATACATGCACAAATACCTGCGCGGCTACGTATCCCCCTTGCGAAGAGGAAGTCTCTGGTACTTTGGAAGTGGCCATCAAGGTGCGCCAGTTGCTCAGCGAACCTGAGCGACTCGACCAAGGCTCAAATTCTGACATCGCGTAAATGCCGTTTCCCTCGACTCCAAGTTGATCGACTACTTGCGTGGTGTAGGCAGATGCCAAATACAGCAATGCAATCTCGCCCGTGCCAACTTTGCGCGCAGCCTTGACTGTCGCGACAACAAAAGGTGCTGGCCCACCAAAAACGATAGCTTGACAGCGGGCGTCGACCGCTTTCTTGATGTAACTCTGCATATCTTGGTCGTATGCAATATGCGGCTCGTCCAAATGCAACTTACGGCCACTGCCAGTCTCCCATGCCTTGATAGCAGCGTCGAACCCTTGAGTTTGCACATTACCGGGCGCTCCTATGCGCAACACACACAGCCGTTCAGCCCAAAGCCTTTCGCCGGCAAAAGTTAAAGCAAGCCTCAGCTGCACATAAGGTCCCGTACTAACCGGCGCGATCATAGGAGAACGAAAGCAACCACCATCAAGTCCCAAACCCGGGATAGAGACTATGCCTGCGGCTTTGTAAGCTTGCGCATTAACAGAACACTCCAACAAACTTGCACCGCCCACATTGGCAACGACCTTATGCTCTTGAAGTAATCGCTGAGCAGCTTCACGAGCTGCTTGTGGATTGGTTTTGTCATCCTCTTGGATCAGCACGAGCTTGCGCCCCTGAATACCACCGGTAGCATTTACCGATGCAAAAAACGCCTGTGCCGCTTGACCAGAAGGCGCGAAACCAGCCGGACCGCCAGACAGCGTACTAATAGCACCGACTTTGATAGGATTTGCATCTGATGCTGATTTCGCGCCTGATTGCCTGGGTACGCTTTGTGCAAATATCTCGAAGCACATCGCCAAAACGGTTAAGCCCATCAGGGGTTTAAAGTTAAGTCGCTGGTACATAACTTTTGCCATCAAAACATCGTATTGTTGTTAGCAGATTTCTCTGGCACGGCTTGCATCACATCCCAGTGCTCAACGATCTTGCCGTTTTGCACACGAAAAATATCAATGATGGCTGTGCCGCGATCTTCTGGCGTTGATTTGGCATGCACATGAATCATGACCAAGTCTTTTTCGGCCAATACGCGCTTGATTTCGCTGCGGCGATTAGGCTGGGTCTCTTTTAAAAACTTGATCAAGCCTTTCACGCCCTCCACACCGTCAGGTGCACGCGGATTATGTTGGATATAGGACTCGCCCAAATACTTAACAGCAGCATCAGCATCGAATTTGACCAGCGCAGCATCGTAGAAAGCCAACACGATTTTCTTGTTAGCTTCAGCAGCATCCGTTTGTGCGTGAACATGCGGCGTGATTAGACATAAGGCAATAAGGAAGTGAAGGATTTTCATGATTGTTCAAATTAATAAGTAGAAAAATAGAAGGTGTTTGATATTTGGCGAAATTCGTTTCAGGACTCTGGGATGCGCCCCTACTTACCAACCGAGAGCTTGAGCGCTGACCCAAGTGCCGTGAAAGCCCTCGTGTACGCGGCACGGGAATTTGATCGTTGCCACCGGCCCGTTACTGAGGTTACGCGCATCTAATATCACTAGATCAGTTCGGTTTTCGGCACGCCGACCGACGATGGTCAACAACCAGCCATCGCCTTCTGCAGCATCCGCGCTACGTGGTACAAAATATGGCTCTTCTGGAGAGGAATTAGCTCCAGCATAGAAGAAATCGAGCTTGTCGCTGACCTCATCGAAATGCCCAAGACAAGTGAACGGTGGACCTTTGGGGCCGGGCGGCAACATGGGGCCTAAAGCAGTATTGCTCGTGCCAAACCAAAATTGCGTCGCACGCTTCATGGCGTACCGTGGATCAATGACTGGCATTTCACCAATGTGGTTGATCAATTTTTTGATACTGAAAGTATCTTCTGCGCTTGCCAAATTGAAAGACCAGCGCTCGCCAAATGGCGGTTTCTCTTGCGCACTTGGATTGTGAATATCTGGGAATTGGCTCAACCAGCCAGAACCATTCACAAAATGATCCAAGTGCAGCATGTCGCCCTCTTCCCAAGCATTGAAGGTATGCGTTTGCATCGCCACCACAGGGCAAGTAAACCAGCGAATCGATTTCACGCCCTCTCTACGAGAAAAGATTCCAATCTGCGTCTTCTTGGTGTTGTCCCAGTGCCAGTATGGCTCGCCCTTCTTCACGCGATCCCAATCGCACACCATCGGGCAGATCACGAATGCAATGTAATTTCTTGATACCAAGAAATCATGCACCATGGAGCAATATGGCGCTTGCAATGTCTCAGTGCGTGTAAATTTTCCATCAGGGTCGATGGTGTGCACTTCAATCAAATTATCAGCAACTCCTTGCGTGTTGTAGGCAAAAGCAATGCATTCGCCAGTCTCGGGGTCAATTTTCGGATGAGCTGTGAAAGTTTTATTCTTAAGCTGACCATTAAAGTCACGCTCGCCCAGCGTCTCTAGCGTTTCTGGATTTAACTCATAAGGGCGGCCTGATTCCTTCAAAGCATATAGCTTGCCGTGATGCCAAAACATGGAAGTATTTGCAGTATTGTTATCTTGCCCTGCCACCTCCGGCAAATCAGTGAATGAATTTCTATACGCACCGAAGAGCGCACGGCGTGCTTTGCGCTCCAACTCAAATTTAGTGGTGCGCACATAGCGTGTTTTGAGATCAGCATGGCCATTTTCAAATCGCACCATATGCACCATTCCGTCACCATTGAGGAAAATATCTTTTTCAAACAAGGGAGGATAGGTATGGTCTGCACTATTGCGGTAGTACGCGCCATTGAGCTCAGGCGGGATCGTGCCGATCACCTCTAAATCTTGTACCTCGCTTTCTACGCGCACTGGAGCTGCGTAGCCTCGAAACACGACGGTATCGGGAAATTTAAGGCTAGCGTTCTGGTTTAGATGGGAATGATTTGAATGATCCATGTTTTTTCTCAGAAAGGGTAGTGGCGGGGAAGTGTCTGCACAGTCATCCAGCGCAGCTCGGTAAATGCATCGATGCCTGCCTTGCCGCCAAAGCGGCCATAGCCAGAATCTTTCACGCCGCCAAAAGGCATTTGCGCTTCATCGTGCACCGTCGGGCCATTCACATGGCATATACCGGATTCAATGCGTTGCGCCACTTGCCAAGCGCGCGCGATATCACGGCTAAACACAGCGGCAGACAAACCATAGGCGTTATCGTTGGCGCATGCAATTGCTGCCTCATCTCCATTGACGCGCACCACAGGCTTGACCGGGCCAAAGCTTTCTTCGCTGTAAATGTGCATAGCAGGTGTCACGTGATCCAACACCGTTGCGGGCATGATGAGTGATTCGGATTTTCCGCCGCAGACCAACGTAGCACCTTTGCTAACAGCATCATCAATCAGTGCATTACAACGATCTACTGTGGCGCGATCAACCACCGATCCCAAAACGCGAGGCCCAGCTGCTGCATCACGCGGATCGCCAATGGGCAGGGCTTTTGCTCTTGTGGCTAGACGCGCTACAAAATCATCAGC
>JAYWHF010000079.1:0-4933 GCA_043777855.1 Gammaproteobacteria bacterium
TTGGTTGCCGATTGCTTCCAAGCAACAGACTGGTGGTCAATCAACTATTCAGGTTCTTGTCGGTGGCGTTCAATACGCTCTAAAAGCGGGAGATGCGACCTACACCACGACTCCCGCTGATCACTTCAAGGATGCCAAGCATCGCAAGATCACGCACAAGGGCCTGAAGTATTGCCGTTGGACACAAGCCGCATTTTTCGCCGGAGCTGCTGCTAACGGCGACGCTGGCACTGGAACAACTGGTGTTATGGTGTCTTGGGATGCCAACACGCTGATTTATGGTATCAGCGATGGTTATGTTTCTTGGGGCAACCAATTCAGCTACATCAACGTCCCTTCTGTTGGTGCTCAAATTCCAGTTGTAACCATTAACTCGAACGTTACTCGCGTTGTTCAAAACGTCAGCGGGCGCAGCTACATGCCACTTGGCAACTGGGAAGCCTTGTATTTCATCCCTCCGGCTTACACTGGCGGTTATACATCAGTTGATGGTGACTTTGTCATTGGCAACTACCTGGGCAACCATTCTATTCCCGCTAACGCGGTATTGGTTGCTAAGGCTGAGGGCGCACAGGTTTTCCCTTTCGGTTCTACATCTAACAAAAATCGCGTGTTGTTTGCCGATGGGACTTACATTCAACCGGGCGTGGCACTGCCCACGGCGGCACCTGTTCAGAACGACCATGCACAGGGGTCTGGTGATTGGCGCGCTCTTGTCTATCCGGGTCAAACTGGGCCTGGTATGACCGCTGCCATGCCTGCCGTTGCTGGTGTGCTCGGGGCTTATGGCGCACCCTACACGGCGTTCTATAACTATCGCACAAGCAACGATGATCCACGTGGATTTATTCACTTGGAAGGCATCATCCAGCTTAACGCTGATGTTGCTGCAAATTCTAGACTTGCTTTCCTTCCGGGCCTAATTATCAGAGGGGAGCCTATTCTTGCCGTACCGATCAATGCAACAACTTTTGCTGATAACTATATGATCATGGGAGAAATCAGGTTTAGAAATGCAACTGTAAATGGGTCACAAGGTGTCGAGATTATGACAGCCGGTGGTTCCTTCACATCCGCCAACCCACAAAGAACATTAGGCGCTAACGGCGGCGCTTCTGCTGCTGGTGTCCCACAGTGGTTCAGCTTGAACAATATCGTGCTGCCACACGCATAAGGATTAAATCATGCAAAAAGAGAAAAAAAAACCAGAAGTGGTTTCTCAGAAAGCTACAGAAGCAACGCCTGAGCAGCCGCCAGTGATTTACACGCCTACCACTTTTGGGTCAGTTTTGACAGAGACGGCAATGCCGGAAATGCTTTCTGGTAACGCAGAAAAGGGTGTGCAGGCATGAGCACTAAACGCCCATTGGACTCCGCAGAGTGCGGCGCTTGCACTACATGGCTGCGTTGCAAAATTGCGGCGCTCACTTGCTGGGCGCAAAGCAAGGTGGAGTTTTTGTGCGAGCGGGACAGATCATCGCTTGACGAAGACGAGACTATTGTCATGTTGCACCACTTTGAAGCATTTCACAGATTTGCAGGACTCGAAGTAATGAGCGAGCGCTGCTTGAAAATTGATTACGAAAGCCGTGCAGATGTTGCCGAGTGGATTCAGTGCGTCCAAGATCACGGCTACACGCTGCCGGACATGGTTTTGGAGATCGGCAAGGGTAAATTAACCTTACCGAATAAAGTGGGCATGGCGTTTTCATATGGCACAACCTGTAAATGCTGCGTTGCCTATCGCGGCATGGCTCTGGGCGCTGTAATGCTTGTTTCCGGCATGATTATTGGTGCGGCGCTGTAAAATTTATCCGTTAAGTTAGTGAGTGCTTGCATCAAAAATGGATATGTGATAGTATTTGCAATAGTAAGTGCTTACTATTAAGGGGTTTATATGAAGCAAATGATGAAACACATGCCGACACCAAAGCCAGCAGCCACAAAGCCAAAAGGCGTTATGCCTACACCGAAACCATCTGGCAGCAGCAGCGGCGCAGTGCCAATGTTTAAGGTCATGCCTACGCCACGCCCATGAACCAGCCTGTGAACTTGATAGACCAGTCGGCAGACGATGCAAATTTGCACGTCCGCAATGCCGTTTCGTTTGTCAATCGTTCAACCGTTTTCGAGCAGTACCTGAAGTCTGTGCGCTTGCAGTACTTGCAAAACGCCAGTAACACGGCCTGCATGGGTGGCGAAGAGAAAGCTATCGAGTGCTTGCACAAAGCTGATGCGGTGGCCTTGATTTATGAACAAATGTTTGGAGTTCCCCAATGAGTTTGAACACGGGATACCTAGATCGACTGAAAAAGCAAGTCGAAACCCCGGACGTTTTGAGTGAGCTTGAAACGCCCTTCCCTGCCGTAGAGCAGGAAAAGATTACCAGTGACGAGAACGGGCAAGCGAAAAGCGAGCCTAGCACGCCACAGGAGCAAGTCAATCCCGAGCTGGAAAAGCTACGGACAGAACTTGCAGCCAAGGCTAAAGAAATTGAAACCTTGAAGACGGCAAAACCGGAAGGCACAGCTAGCAGCGAAGCCGAAGAGTACGAGCTGTACGAGAGCGAAGACGAGCGAAATGGACTTGTCGATGCGTTAGGCGAAGACCTTGTATCCGTCAATGAGCGAGTGCTACGGCGTGCGCTTAAAGGCGTGCAGGCCAAAGCAGAAGCCAAGATCAGCGCGCTAGAGCAATATAAGCAGACGCGGGAGCAATCCGAATCGTCGGCTGAATTTGTCAAGGCGGCTGGCGTTGAGGCTCTTAAAACATTCAACGACCCAAAGTTCCAAGCCTTTGCAAAAGGCGAAAAGCTGGGGCGTAAAAGTCTGTTTGACGAGCTGGCCGACATTGTTAAAAACAACGATGCCGCTGGCATTGAATTTTTGGCAGAGCAAACGGCTGCTTTTGAAAGTGCCAACAAGACTACGCGAAAAGCACAGATTGGTTCAGGCAAATCGCCCGTTACCACCAACGGGGTTGTATCCACATACGACCCGCAGAAAGCACAAAAGTTAGAGCGCGATATGAAAGCACATCGCGTTGGAACACCTCAATTTAAGGCAGCGGCAGACAAGCTAAGAGCTTACCTGTCGGACTGATACCAAAGGAAATATTATGTCGAATCAAATCACAGCAAGCGGCTACGGCGGCGCAGGCTCTCAACTAACCGTTGTTGACAAGGTCATCCCCAAGATCAACATGGAATTTTATTGCAATAGCCAGTTAAGCCGTTTGGCCAACTGGAACGCAGACCCCGAGGGTGACCTCAAATGCGGTAGCACGCTGCACTATGAGACCTCGCTTGGCCTCGAAGCCGACGAAGTTTGCGGCGACATCAACGGCAATGTGACCCTGCTCAGCCAGTCATTCGCCAGCGACACCATTACTCTGTGCGGTGAAGAAACCTTCACTTTCAAGCGCAACCACAAAGAAGCCGCCCGCTTGTGCAATCGCCTCAATGAGCTGGACGGCGTACTGTTCCCAGAGTTGGAGCAGCGCATGATTCAACTGACTGAGCCATTTGCCATGTTTAAGCTGGTGGGTTCGGCACATGCAAGCGGTATAGGCTTGGGCGCTATCGGCATTCCTGCTACCGCAGGCATCGCTGCTGGCCTTGGCGACTTGAACAACCCTATCAAGGTTGACGTGTCTAGCTCTCGCGCTGGCGGTAACTTGCTGCAAACTGGAGCAATCGACATGCCAACGCTGCTTGATCGTTTGACGCAAAACATGTTTGAAAAAGGCGTGACGTGCACTATCGATAAGCTGATGGTGACTGGCGGCGGCAAGCTGCAAACAGGTTTTTCCAAAGACAAGATGTGCATGGATTCCTGCAAGCTTAACACCACCGGCATGGAGTACACCAACACCCATTGGATGCCTTACGCAGTCAATGCCGCTGGCGTGCGCGTCGATTACATCGTGATGCACGACCCTAAAGACTTTTGGTTCCAGATGCACACTCTGTACATGAAGTGGCATGAGTACACCCATCACAGCGAGCTTGGCGGTTCGTTCTTGTGGGGTGCAAAGGTTAACCGTCCAAAATCGGTGTCTGTTGCCGCTGTCCAATTCGTTTAAGGAAAAAAAATGACTACCTATAACCTCCAACGCACCAGCTTGTACGACAAGCAAAAAGCAACCGCAGGCGCTTGCATTCCTTCTATCAAGTCGTGTATCGATTTGGAAGAAGGCCCAATGGCTCGCCACGGTAATGTGCTTCAACTGTCAATCGACAGCATGAAAAAGCAAGCCGAAAAGCGCTACAACAAATCACCCGTGCTGGCAGTGGGTGACTTTATTGAAGTGTTTGAGTTCCCAACGTATGCCAAGTTGGACGAACTGAGCGTGTTCCACGATTGCCCAATGGGTGATTTCCGTGTGCAGGTTGAAGTCGCTGACGTGCTCGAAGCTATCGACGTGAACGGAAACTACACCCGCACAGTGACCCCACGCGCCGCATTGACTGCAATCACGGACACAGAAGCTGGAACAACCGTAACCACTGGCACTGCTGCCGCTGCTTTGGCGGTAATTGGTGCTGCTGTAGGGCGAAACGTGTACCACTTTAACGGCGTGCGTAACAACCACCGAGCTGTAGTGCGATTGAGGGTTACCGCAGTACCAGCCGTGCCAGCAGCAGGCCAGCCGCCAGCAGCTAACTTTTTTGACCTGAAAGGGTTGAATCTGTTTGCAGCATTTCAGCGTTACGCCTCTTGTGTGTGCGAATCTGATTGCACCAGCGGTTACGACAAAGACGCAGTAACTACTTACGCTTAATCAACCCTTCCCGCCCGAGCATTGCGCTTGGGCGGGCTTACTGGAGCACACATGACTACTCAATTTGAATCACAGTACAACGGTATAAAGATGGATCGCCCCGCTGGCCTTGGTAACGAAGCCTGGGCAAAAGTTGAAAAAAGCCTGCACG
>JAYWHF010000080.1:0-4925 GCA_043777855.1 Gammaproteobacteria bacterium
TTGAAAGCGATTAAATCCTCATCGCTGAACGCATTCTCGAGCGACAGCATTGGCATTTCATGAGCCACGGTAACAAATTCATTAAGCGGTGTCGCACCGACTCTTTGCGTGGGTGAATCCGATGTAACGAGAGTGGGGTGTTGAGTTTCGAGAAATGTTAATTGTTGAAGTAGCCGATCATATTCGGCGTCACTGACCTCCGGCTTATCAAGCGCGTGGTACTGATGATTGTGATGATTAATTTCAGTTCGCAGCCTAACCAATTCAGCGGCGATATCAGAAAAATTAGAGGGACTAAACATGGCAAAATTCCGCTTAAAATCCAAAACCGAAAAACTACACCCTCAACCACTAGCTACGAGAAGTTAACGAGGGCGCCGGAATAATTTTTTTCGCTCAAAATCCTTTATGCGTTGACGGCAGTGTTCGATAGTTTGGCGAGTCATCGCTGAACGCTGCTCATCCTTTAACTCACCGTCCAATGTTTCGGCAATTTTATTGGCCGTTTCTAGCATTAATTCAAAAGACGGTAGTGAATCGGCAGTGATCGGTAACGTCATAAACAAGCTGACGCCAGGAGTTTCAAACTCGTCCATAACATCCAAATCAAATGTGCCTGGCTTAACCATATTGGCCATACTAAACAACAATGCACCTTCGCCTTTTGTATCGCTGTACCTATGGAATATATCCATACTCCCAAAACGAAGGCCACATTGAAGAATGACATCCAGTAAACTATTTCCGTTAAATGTCTCTCCTTTAAACGCCATTACATTAATAATAATCACCTCTTCAGGTTCAGGCGCCACGGCTGCTGATTTTTCTTCATTAGTGGGTTCTTCAAGCTCTTCATCAGGCTCGTCATCCTCTAAATCTTCTTCATCTTCGTCATACTCTTCTGAATCGTCATAATCATCTGAGTCATCTTCATCGCCTGCTTCAGCGTAGGGCTTATGAGCATCATGCTTAAAATGTTCTGCAGTCTCGGCATCAAAAATTTCCTGATCGCTCAGAGAATCTGCGGAGACTGTCGGATCTATTCGTTCATCACCATGAGCGGTAATACGTGCATCGGCAGTAGCCGCCATTTTTTTCGCGTGCGGTGATTGATGTTCTACTGACTCCATCAAAATAGGTACTGACTCATTTAAATTTAAATGCTTTTGCTCAGGTACGCGCTTCGCGGCATCTTCCTTGCGGCGAATCTCTCGCATTTCTTTTGCACTTATTTTTTTTCTCGGCAGACGAACATCTGAGGGATCGCGATAGCCAATGACGCGCGCACCACCGTTCGGCAACTCAGTTTTAAAACTCTCGACAGGAGCATCCTCAACCTCAAACTCCGTTTCTTTAGCTCGCTTTTTCATTTTGGGTGATAAATGAATACTATTGCGACGAGCGTTATAGGTCCTACGAAAACCATCTGCCAAAATGACAAGAATAAGAAGAACAATAACGCCTGTTAGCCAATTACTCATAATGTTATCCACTAAAAAATTATGGTTTGGAACTCAATTTTCAATTATTAAACTATAACGCTTAAGCACTAGAACTTTACCGCACTAAGACGCCGCCAACTCTGCCGCTTCATCAACATCTACGGTAACCAAACGCGAAACGCCTGGTTCATGCATAGTTACACCCAGCAACTGATGCGCCATTTCCATCGCATTTTTATTGTGAGTAATATAAATAAACTGCACATGTTCAGACATTTCTTCCACCATGCGCGCATAGCGGCCAACGTTAGCATCGTCGAGTGGGGCATCAACCTCATCCAACATACAAAAGGGCGCTGGGTTCAAACGAAATATTGAAAACACTAGCGCAATCGCCGTCAAAGCCTTTTCGCCCCCTGATAGCAAATGAATAGTGCTATTACGTTTGCCCGGAGGACGCGCCATGATAGTAATACCCGTGTCCAACAAATCTTCACCGGTTAGTTCCAGATAGGCGTGTCCGCCGCCAAACACTTTAGGAAACAACTCTTGCAAACTCTTGTTGACCTCATCAAAAGTCTCTTTAAAACGTGTTCGAGTTTCACGATCAATACGACGAATCGCATTTTCCAACGTTTCCAAGGCCTCGTTTAGGTCGGCGTTCTGAGCATCCAGGTAATTTTTACGCTCAGATTCAATCTTATATTCATCAATTGCGGCGAGGTTTATGGGGCCTAAACGCGTAACTTTTCCGGCAACAACGTCTAACTCTTCTTCCAATGGTTTGATCGCCGAACCCTCTGGCATGTCTGCCAAAATATTTTGTAGATTCAAATCATCCTCTTCTAACTGCTGCGCTATGGTAGCGCGCTGCACTTCAAAAACCTTCGCTGTCATTCGCTCTTGTTCCAAATGTGAGCGCACAGCCTGCACATCTTGTTCAGCTCTGCCTCGCGCTTGTTCTGAACTACGCAAGTCATGCTCTACGGTTTCCAAGGCTCGTCGCGCTTCGGTAAGAGCAGATTCAACCGACAAACGTTTTGATAAATTAGCTTCAAGCTCTAGCTTATGTTCTTCAATAGGATCACGGTTTTCACTCAGAGATAACATCAATTGCTCGCGGCGCTCTTGCAAACGAGAAGTCTGCTCGCGCAAACGCCCTATGCCCAAACGTATGCTGTCCAATTGTGTTTTCAACGACTGAAAGCGCATCGCAATTTCGTGCGCTTTATCTTTATCATGTCGCGCGCGCTGACGCGCTTGATCTAAACCAGTGCGTATATCATCGCGCTGTTGCAGAAGGCTTTCGCGACGCTCCGTATCCTGGCCCATCATCTCAATCGCTTCGCTTAAAATTATACGCGCTTCTGAAAGATGCTCTGTTTCTTGCTCAAATTGTTCGCGCGCTTCACGAATCTCGGCCTCGGCGCGCTCACGTCGCATGGATACCTGTTCCACACGAACTTGCTTCGCGCTAAGCTGTGAACGCAACTCTCCGTAACGACGATTTTGCTCGTCAGCTTCGCGCCGCAAAACCTCTCGGGCCTGTTCCAGATCTTTTACCTGTTGACGCCCTTGATCTAAACTAACTGCCAGCGTTTCAGCACGCGCTTCAACATCGAAAATTTTTGCATTGAGCTGTTCTATTTCTTGCTTACGTGCAATCACACCTGAGCTCGCATCCGAATCACGCGCCACTCGTAACCAGTGTACGCCAAGCCATATGCCATCTTTTGTAACTACGGATTCGTGCGCGGCCAATTGGCTGCGCAAGTGCAACGCTGCGGTTAAATCATCGGCGACATAAATGCCGTATAACAAACCACTGGCATCCCAACTTGCGCTGACTTTACTACTGAGCAATATCGCTTTTTTAGCGTCAGAAAGATTGGCCTTTGCACTGGTATCAAAAAGAACTAGCTCGCCTTGAGTTAAATTGCCGATGACTCCAATCACTGAATCCAGACCGCTTACGCATACCGCTTGTAATGTGTTGCCTAATACAGTTTCAAGCGCTTTATCCCATCCGTCAGAAACCCGAACAGATTCTGCCAACCGCTGATTGTTGTTGAGAGACTGTGTTGCTAACCATTGCGTAACGGCTTTATTTTTTTCGCCAAGCGCGGCTTGCTGCAATGCTTCAAGAGACGCATGACGGCCGCGCATCGTCTGCAATTGATTGCGCGCTTGATCAAGTTCATTACTGGTGCGAATACTATCCGTGCGGCTCTGTTCAAGCTGTGTCGTCATGGACTCAACATGAGCGCGCTTCTCATCAGCAACTAAATTTAGCTCAGCGAGCTGCTCAGTAAGTTGGTCAATTTCTTCTTCAATACCATCATCTTGCAAATTCGCTTTTTCATCTTTTAATTTTTCAATGCGTTGTGAAAGACGTTGTTGCACTTGCTCCAAATGTTGAATACGCGATTGCTGGACTTCCGCTTTTTGGCGCGGCTCGGCGGCGCGTTGGTTGAAACTATCCCATTCGCTTTGCCAGCCCTGCATTGACTCTTCGGCACCGAGCAACACTTCAGCAGAAGTCTCCTCAGCCGCTTTAACAAGCTCCAACTCAGGTTCGATCTCCAGGACTTCCTCTTCCCAACCTTCAGTTTTTTGTGCATCGACCAGTAAATTTTGTTCGGCTTCTTTGCAATCGCGATTCGTTTGATCTAAATCAGCTTGCAGTTGGCGGGCGCGATCTTGAACATGGTGAATAGTTTGCTCAATTCGCGCTATATCGGCGCCAATAGCATAATAGCGGCCCTGCACTTCATTAAACTTATCGCCCATCTCAGTATATTGACTGCGATACTTTTCAATTTGGGTATCTTTATTAACTTGATCGGTAATAAAAGATTCCATGCGCAATTCCAAATCGCGGATACCTGATTGTTTAGCTGTTGCCTGCACATCTAACTCTCGATACTTCAATGCCTGTAACTGCGCTTTTAATAAACGCTCTTCTTTCTTGAATTCAGTATATTTTTCGGCAGATTGTGCCTGACGTTGTAAGCGCGATAACTGGCGCTCTAACTCATCGCGAATATCCGTTAAACGCTCGAGGTTTTCTTTCGTACGACGCATGCGCGCTTCAGTATCGCGACGACGCTCTTTGTACTTAGAAATACCCGCCGCCTCTTCAATATAAACGCGCAAATCTTCAGGCTTGGCTTCGATCAATTTCGAGATCATACCCTGCTCGATAATGGCGTAGCTGCGCGGACCTAAACCGGTACCTAAAAATATGTCTGTGATATCGCGGCGGCGGCATTTAGTGCCGTTAAGATAATAATGATTCTGAGCATCGCGCGTGACTTTGCGCTTAATAGAGATTTCGCCGAAGCCTGCGTATTCACCAAGAAGTGTGCCGTCACTGTTATCAAAAACCAGTTCAATTGAGGCTTGCCCAACTGGCTTGCGTCCACTAGATCCGTTAAAAATAACGTCTGTCATGTTCTCGCCGCGCAAGTTCTTTGCGGAAGA
>JAYWHF010000081.1:0-1758 GCA_043777855.1 Gammaproteobacteria bacterium
GACAAGATTCTGATCAACGTCGATTTACCAGCGCCATTGTCGCCGAGCAGGCAGAGAATTTCACCAGCTTTGACCTCTAACGAAATATCATGCAGAACATCTACCGGTCCAAAAGATTTGTTAATGCCCGTGAGTTTGAGTAGTGGTGTAGTCATTTTATTTCCTTTGCTTTTGCGTTTGCTTTGACACGAGGCGCAGCATGGGACAATGCCATATTACGGAATGTATTGTTCAAAAGTACTGCAGCTAACAGCAAAATGCCAATGATCAAACTGGCCCAGTTGGCGTCAAACCCGGTGTAATAAATGCCTTGGTTGACGATGGAAAAGGTGATGGTGCCCAAGACAATACCTAGCACTGAGCCATAGCCACCTGTTAGGATAACGCCTCCAATCACCGTCGCGATGATTGAGTTGAAGATAAAGGATTGTCCAGCTGAGACCTGAGCGCTGTTATACAAAATCGCTTGGCACATACCTACAAACGCTGCGCAAAAACCACTGCCCATAAACAAAGCTATATTGACTTTGTCTGTAGGGATGCCAGCATTGCGAGCGCTGACCTTATCTCCACCGAGTGCCAATATCCAATTGCCGTACTTGGTGTGACTCAAAATGTAGCCAACTATGATCATGGCAGCTATCCACCACAGTAAGATGACTTCAAATTTGCCGTCAATAAAGTCACCAAAAACCATTTTAGAGATAGGATCGCTTTTTAGGGGTACGCTGGTGCTGCCTGCTAAGATCACAGACAGGCCTAACGTCAGGCCTGCGACAGCAAAAAGAGTGCCAAGCGTAACCACAAATGATGGCAAATCGGTGCGAGTGACTAAATAGCCGTTGATAAAACCAACTGCCAAACCGAGACCCAGCGCAGCAGCGATGCCAACTGGCATAGGCAGACCGTAATGACCGGAGACGATGGCGACAGTCATCGAGCTTGCAGGCAAAACACTACCTACTGAAAGGTCTAAGTGTCCAGCGATCATCAATAAACCGACTGGTAGCGCAATGATGCCAAGTTCAGCTGCCACATTTAACCAACTGGCGGCACCGTTTGCAGTGAGAAATGCTTGGCCGCCAAAGATGGCGAAAAAGACAAAAACTGAGACGAGACCAATGAATGAGCCTGTTTCTGGACGTCGAAACAGGCTTCCAATGGCGTCTTTAAAAGAATCGTTTTGGGTCTGTGTGGTTACACCTGTTTCGGGCGGAGAAGAGGGGGGATTTGATTTCATGAGATCAGGCTTGTTTTCAATGCAATACGAAAATGAATTTCGGTCGCCATGAATCTGCGATAAATGGCGACCAAATAAGAAAGGTTTATCCGACTTGCTACTAGAGCCTGGGTCGGAAGCCTCTCTTTATAGTTAAATCAGCGAGCGCCTGCTGCTGCGCCGGCCAGTGTTGCGGCAACGTTAGAGGCGTCAACAATGCCCGGGCCAGTCAACAAGGGCGCCGTTGGAACTTTCAGACCGTATTGCACATAGCCGTTGAGCATAGAGACAGCTAAGTAACCTTGCATGTAGGGCTGCTGATCAATACAGAACAACTGAGTCCCATCCTTCACCCGTGCCAGATTTGTCGGATCCATATCGAATGTGCCCAGTTTGACCTTCTTGGTCAAGCCAGCTTGGCTGATGCCTGTGGCAGCGCTGGTCGCGTCACCCGCGCTAATCGTAATAACACCGTCGACGCTCGGATCCTTTTGTAAGGCAGCTTTGATAGCTTGGGCTACCGCAGTTGGGTTGCCAAA
>JAYWHF010000082.1:0-1756 GCA_043777855.1 Gammaproteobacteria bacterium
TAAAAAAAAACAAGAACTCCTTAAGCAAACCTACGGATTTGGAACCCATAAGCGTTGGATGTTCGAAAACGACGACAATGCAAAACTTCAGTTTTTTAACGCAGAAGATAACCTAGCAGTCACAGCAGACATTATCGATATTGGCAGTTACTCACCGGCCGCCAACACTTGGAAATGGGCGTGGGCCTACGAGACCATCAAACCACTACTAAAAGAACAGTCATTGCGTATAAAAGAATTGGAAGACCTGACAGATTTAGTGGTGTTCGGTGAAGACAAAGCCTTTGAAGCAGACGAATACTTTGCATGGGAATTAGCCGCCATGGCCGTAAAACACTTGAACGCACTAGGGTGTTATCGTGCTTTCTCCTCGGCACGAAATGTACAAATGTTTTTTGCAATTACCGCCGTGAATAAAATTAGCTGAAAATCATCGCCCGGAACTAGCAACTAGTGCAACCACTTTTTGCGCCTCATACAAAATCAGTCTAATACCCAACCCTGATGTGGAATAAAGAACTAAAACAAAGCAAGCAAAAAATATCCATAACGCTATACTAAAAACAGGTACCCGCAGCGCTGTCTTGTAACGGTACGACCCTAAGAGAGCCCATCTAGGCACTCCTTAAATCCTGGCGTGAAAACCAAGGATTTACCCAACCACCACAGCCTGCGGGTACTTTTTTGTCTTGAGTTTTTAGCTTACCGATTTTACTCGCAAGATCGCACGTTAACAGGTCGCCGTGGTAAAGCCATTTTATTTGTATCCCCTGAAATGTTACGACACTCTTCGACTCAGAGTATATTCAACAATAAAATAACTATTCGCATCTGCCCTTTGCAAAATCAAAGCGCCATCGGCGCTCAAACCGGCCGGCTCAGTAATGCTCTCAGATACTATCCGTAAAACCATTCCGCGCGTATACCCCGTTCGGGCCAGATAGGGAAATAAGTGATCATCAATTCTTACCTCAATAGTATCCGTTCCTGATTCAAGAAGCCGTCTTGATTCCGCGGGAAAGTCATGTTTAACACTGATAAGCAATTTTTGTGGCAATGGATTTGGCGGTGGAGGTGAACTCAAGCTGGCAATTAAAGAAGTTGATTCTCTTGCCGTGTATTGAACATGCAACACCAAATCGCTAATGGTCTCGTAGTCAAATGGCCGAAGTAGTGCAGGCAGCGTGAAATGCCACATCGATTCTGCATCTAGGTTGATACCTTCAAACGGTAAGTAACGTTCATCGCGAAAATCAAGCTGAAATACGCCTGAATCATTTTGTCCTGAACTGGTTGCGATACTGCGTGTGTCGCTGCCTTGGGTACACTTCAAAATTCCGTTAACCCCTCCGTAAGGCCCCACGACACCGGGCACTGAAATACTGATGGATTTTATTTTTCGCCCTTCATGAGTAGGGAAGTCGAGCTGCAATAACCACGCGGGTAAATTGAAATTGCATTGCCCATTCAAACGCAAGCCCCACAGCGCGCTGGGATCAAGGCGGCGCAACGAAATATTACTGGTAATTTCATGCATCCGGGTGTTGGCTTGCATGTAGGCAATATCTAAACGGCGTAAGTCTTGTGCTAAACGCTCACCCGAGAGCAACCCTTTTCGGCCACCATCCCAATTATCGAATTGAATAAACGCAATGGGGGTATCGAGTTCGCGTTGCGCTGCCGCTTCTGCTTGTTTCGCAAGATCGAAGGCCATTTGGTAAGCCTGATAATGCATAGCGGACAATTGTGCCGACAT
>JAYWHF010000083.1:0-4918 GCA_043777855.1 Gammaproteobacteria bacterium
CAGCTCAACCCGTGATTAGACTAAACTGTTGCCACTAATAACCGTCCTATACATCACCGTATCCACACATGTATCAACCAACGATCAATCATTTTTTCAATCAACGTTTCAACCATCGTATCAACCATCGGGTTTAAGAGCGCCTATTATGCCAATTTCTCATGTATTACCGAGCACAAATTATTCTTTTTTGCACAAAGTGCTTATTGCTGTACTGTGCTTAGCCATTCCTCTTTGCTTACACACTCCTTCGGCATATGCCGATGACTTTGACAAAGTAAAGACCACTGCATTAAGCAACAGCACTCTCACGAATGATACGTCAACCACAGAAGAGTTCCTGCCGGTCACGGAAGCCTTTAAGGTAAACGCAGAGGTTTCAAGTAACGCCGCTGGACCACAAACTTTAAGGCTTACTTGGACCATAGCTCCACACTACTATTTGTTTCAAGAGCGTTTTAAATTTAAAGCATCGCCGGAGATGGCTTTGCAACCAACCTTTAGCGAAGGAACACTTAAATTTGACGAGTTTGCGGGAAAAGACCTCACCGTTTTTCATGACCAAGTCACCATAGACTTTCCATTACCCAAAGAATCTCCTGCTTTTGACCTAGCAATTACTACGCAAGGTTGCGCTGAGGCCGGTCTTTGCTACCCCCCTCACACCCAAACGCTTCAGATAGATCCAAGCACTGGTAACGTAACAGCCAAATCTAAGGCTACTGCTACTGCACCAGTTAATGAAAACAATCCCAGCGCTGCCGCACCAGCGGAGAAAATTTGGCTCTGGCAGGCCATTCTTTTCGCCATGTTCGGTGGCATCATTCTTAATCTCATGCCCTGCGTTTTCCCCATACTTTCCATCAAAGTGATGAGTTTAGTGCAGGCCGATAGCGCGCGTCTGCGGCTGCATGGTTGGGCTTACACGGTTGGGATCATGATCTGTTTTGTTGGCTTTGCGTCGGTTTTGTTGATTGCTCGCAGCGGTGGTGAAGCCATAGGTTGGGGCTTCCAATTGCAATCGCCGGGTCTTATTACCGCATTAGCCTATCTATTTTTCGTGATGGGTTTGAGCATGTCAGGAATGATTCAGTTCGGCACCAGCCTTATGGGTGCCGGTCAATCACTCACTCAGAAATCCGGCCTTACAGGGTCTTTTTTCACGGGTGTTTTGGCAGCCTTGGTTGCTAGCCCCTGTACCGCACCCTTTATGGGCGCAGCACTGGGCTTCGCGCTAACTCAACCCGGCTTTGCATGCCTAAGCGTATTTGCGGCCCTGGGTTTCGGTATGGCCCTTCCACTCTTGCTTCTTTGTTATATACCAGCTCTTGCAGAGCGTCTGCCAAGACCCGGGATTTGGATGGAAACACTTAAAGAATTTTTGGCGTTTCCACTTTATATCAGCGCCATTTGGCTCTTATGGGTACTTGGTAACCAAGCTGGAACAAGCCTAATGGCCGCCGTTTGTCTGGGTGCTGTGGCAATCGCTTTCGCCTGCTGGTTGCTTGGCCGACCTGCATCTTTATGGCAACTGCGCTTCAATCGAGCATTAATCCTTGGATCACTCGCGATTGCGGTTTATTTACCGTGGCAAATGCTGCAAAAAGTTGAATCGACCTCGCGCTGGCAAGTCTATTCGCCTAAATTGGTGGAAGAGCTTCGCGAACAAGGTCGCCCAGTTTTCATAGACCTTACCGCAGACTGGTGTATTACATGCCTGGCAAATGAGCGTGTAACGCTCTCAAAAGCCGAGGTTGAAGCGGTATTTGACGAATACAAAGTCGCTACGCTGAAAGGCGACTGGACAAACCGCGATCCAGAAATTAGCAAACTGCTCGAAGAGTATGGCCGCAGTGGTGTGCCGCTCTATCTTTGGTTTCCGGCTAATAGGCCAGGAAAAGCAGATCTTTTGCCACAGTTGCTCACGCCTTCATTGGTAATTGATGCCATAAAAGGATCAAAATAACTCTTAACCGGACGTTCAGCTCGTTTTTACAACATTTAGCAACATTTTTTAAGAAGTTGTAGAATATTTTCACTAAAAGCCGTCTTTTGCCCTAAAAAGCATGCAAAAAGACGGCTTTTTGTTGTTTTAAGCCTCCCACACATACTGCTGCAACAATAACTTCATCAATCGTGCTGAGATATGCAGAGATATTCAGCCAACTTCATTCAATTAAATAAAATTCATTCTTGTCGTGGACACCGTACTTTTTTTCCGGCAAACTCCCCAAACTTTTAAAAATCCAAAAAGAAACTTGTGCCTTAGAAGCACGGTCAAACAGCTCGATTTACCGCTGTTTACAACAATAGGATTCATTATGTCGACCATTTTGGTATTGCACGGCCCCAATCTAAATATGCTCGGACTGCGCGAGCCCGGCATCTATGGCGCCGCAACCTTGGCAAGCATTGATCAACAGCTCACTCAAATGTGTCTAGATGCAGGGCACCACATTCAGACGCTTCAGAGTAATGCGGAGTACGAGCTAATCGATAGAATCCACGATGCGCGTAAAGAAGGGGTCGATTTTATTTTATTTAACCCTGCAGCCTTCACCCACACCAGTGTTGCTCTGCGCGATGCTTTGCTCGCTGTCAAGATTCCTTTTATCGAAGTTCATCTCTCTAACGTTCATAAACGCGAGACTTTCCGTCATCATTCCTACTTTTCCGATATCGCAGAAGGCGTTATTGGCGGTTTCGGCGCTGACAGTTATTCGCTTGCACTTCAGGCATCTTTCAAAATACTGACTCGATAACTCAATTCTTATAATTCACTCATTTAGTTGCTTAAGAGGATCCTATGGATATTCGTAAAATTAAAAAACTCATCGAATTGCTTGAAGAATCAAATATCGATGAACTCGAAATCAAAGAAGGGGAAGAGTCCGTACGCATTGCTCGCAACGGCAACAAAACTCAGTATTTGCAAGCACCTATGCAGTCTTATGCGCAAGCACCTGCACCGGCCTTTGCGCCTGCGCCGGTCGCCGCGCCCACTGCACCAGCAGCGCCTGCCGTGGTTGCGGGCCACAGTGTGAGATCGCCGATGGTGGGCACTTTTTATCTATCGCCAAGCCCCGGTTCGCCGGTATTTATAGAGGTTGGCAAACCGGTGAAAGTTGGCGATGTTCTGTGCATTATTGAAGCCATGAAAATGATGAACCAAATCGTCGCAGACAAAGCGGGCACGATTGAAGCAATTTTGGTTGGCGATGGAAATCCCGTTGAGTTCGATCAGCCGTTAGTAATTATTGCCTAACCCACTATTTTGGCTGTTGTGGCTAGCGTGTGTTATCGCTAACTGCTAAGGAACTATCTATGTTTGAAAAAATTCTTATCGCCAATCGCGGCGAAATCGCGCTCCGCATTTTGCGCGCTTGCAAAGAAATGGACATTAAAACGGTTGCCGTACACTCGCAGGTCGACCACGATTTAAAACATGTACGACTAGCCGACGAATCAGTATGCATTGGCCCAAATCCATCGGCAAAAAGCTACCTCAATGTGCCTGCAATTATCACGGCTATGGAAATTACCGATGCCGATGCAGTGCATCCCGGTTACGGTTTTTTAGCTGAAAATGCAGACTTTGCCGAACGAGTTCAGAAGAGTGGCTTTACCTTCATAGGTCCAGATCCCGCCGTTATTCGCATGATGGGCGACAAGGTTGAAGCGATCAAGGCCATGATCAAAGCAGGCGTACCTACAGTGCCCGGCTCTAACGGCTCAGTACCCTCAGACAACCCAGATCTGTGTATGGAGATTGGCCGTCGCATTGGTTATCCCATTATCATTAAAGCAGCGTCTGGTGGCGGTGGTCGTGGTATGCGGGTTGTTCACGATGAAGCAACGCTCATGAATTCAATTCTCATTACTCAGGGCGAAGCCAAAGCGGCCTTCGGTGATGACACTGTGTATATGGAAAAGTATTTACAAAATCCACGTCACGTCGAAGTACAAATTTTATCAGACGGTCAAGGTCACGCCATTCACTTAGGGGATCGCGACTGCTCCTTACAACGTCGCCACCAGAAAGTCCTAGAAGAAGCTCCCGCGCCAGGCATACCGCAAGCCGTGCGTGAAGCCACCTATGAGGCTTGTGTAAAAGCCTGCGTAGAAATGGGTTATAAAGGTGCTGGCACCTTTGAGTTTTTGTACGAAGACGGTCGTTTCTACTTCATTGAAATGAACACACGGATTCAAGTAGAACATCCGGTATCGGAAATGATTACCGGTATTGATTTGATTAAAGAACAAATTCGTGTTTGCGCCGGAGAAAAGCTCTCTATCAAACAATCTGACATAGTTATTCGTGGTCACGCTTTTGAGTGTCGTATCAATGCTGAAGATCCAAAAACTTTTTTACCTTGTCCTGGCTTAGTAAAAGGCTTTCATGCGCCCGGCGGCCTTGGCGTGCGCGTTGACTCTCATCTCTATAGTGGCTACTCAGTTCCCCCGAATTACGACTCCATGATTGCAAAAATAATTACCTACGGTGACACGCGTGAAATAGCACTAAATCGCATGCGCCAAGCACTCGATGAAACGATTGTCGACGGCATTCGCACTAATATTCCGCTGCAGCAGATGCTGGTGCGCGATGAGGCGTTCCGCAAGGGCGGTGTAAATATTCATTACCTCGAGAAAAAACTAGGGCTCTAACGGCAACATTAAAACGCTCCAGTGTTTTTTGTAACACTGGGGCGTTTCTATTTGCAAGACAGATAACCGCTGCCGTCCTTTACTAAAAAGAATATACCCTATGCCTTGGCTACAACTCAACGTCATCACTGCGCGAAAACTCGCGGACCAACTAGAGGATGCATTGCTCATCAGCGGCGCTGTTTCCGTCACGCTTCAAGACAACGCGGACCAACCGATATTTGAGCCGGGCCTAGGCGAAACACCTTTG
>JAYWHF010000084.1:0-4913 GCA_043777855.1 Gammaproteobacteria bacterium
TCCCACTGGCAATATTCCCGCGATGCCACACATTTTAATTGCTCGACCTCGCTAAACAGAAATTTTAACCTGATTTAACATTAGGTTAAATTACCCAAAGAGTTTAAATATTTTTGCAGCTCTTGTTGTGTTCATTGAACCGCATCGCGACACGCTGAACTAATCTCGCCCGGCATGCCGAGCAATTATGCGCCATCTGGCGCCGTTAAGGTAAGAGGACATATTACCTTGACGGAGAATGCCAAAAAGATCACCTGGCCAGCAAACTGCCCAAATTTTGGCCAAAACAAATCCCAATGCCAAAGACTTATCCTCTATACTGCGCGCCCTGTTTTTTGATTTATCTTTTAGATTTATCTCTTCCCTCAACACCAGCCGTCGAATTGATTATGAATTTTGCCTCACTGAGCTTTGCCCCCGAACTCTTGCAAGCCATCAAGGCCTGTGGTTTCAAAACCCTAACACCGATTCAAGAGCAGGCCATTCCGCCAGCTCGCCGCGGCCGAGACCTGCTGGCCACAGCACAAACCGGTACGGGCAAAACGGCCGCTTATGCCTTACCGATTCTGCAGCAAATGCTCGATGCCCCCAAAGAGCCTATCGCCTGTAGCCCGAGGGCGATTATTTTGGCGCCCACACGCGAGCTGGCTGAGCAAGTTGCCGCGAACATCAAAGAATTCGCCCAGTTTTTATCGTTCAACATTACTTCTGTCTACGGGGGCGTGAAGCTTACCGGCCAAGCTACCAAGCTGCGCGCAGGCGTCGATATTTTAGTTGCCACGCCGGGACGATTACTCGAACACATAGAGCTATGTAACGTCAACTTGTCCAAAGTGGAATTTGTTGTGCTCGACGAAGCCGACCGAATGCTCGACATGGGTTTTATTAGCGATATTCAAACCATCCTGCGGGGCGCCACCGGCAAACATCAAACGTTATTATTTTCAGCCACCATTTCACACGCCGTCACACTACTTGCAAATCAATTGCTCAATCGACACCAGACGGTCGCGACTTCTAAGCAAAATGCGACAGCCGATACGGTAACTCACGTTTGCTATCCCGTAGAGGAACGCCGCAAATACGAATTGTTTAACGAATTAATTCGCCAGCAAAATTGGTTTCAAGTGTTGGCATTTACCAGCACCAAGGAGCAGGCCGACAAGCTGATTAAAGCCTTGAAAGACGACGATATTTCAGCGGCTGTTTGTCACGGTGATAAAACGCAAGGTGCGCGTCGTCGCGCGTTACAAGATTTTAAAGACAACAAAATACAGGTTCTTGTCGCCACCGAAATTGCAGCGCGTGGGCTGGATATTGAAGGCCTCGATTTTGTCGTCAACCTTAACTTACCCTTTCTCCCCGAAGATTACATTCATCGTATCGGCAGAACAGGCCGAGCCGGCGCAAAAGGTACTGCCATTTCCTTTGTCAGTCGCGAAGAGGAACGCACCCTTGCCGCCATTGAGGCGATGATTGGCACCCGCATTAAACGTGTTTTTATGGAAGGCTATGAAGTGGGAGATCGCGAGCCGCTGATAAAATCTTTGCAAGAAAAGCCAGCGTTTGCAAAAACAAAAATGACCAACAAGGTCACTGAAACCCGTATTGACTCCAAGCGCTCGGATGTAAAAACCAAGATGCAAAGCGAGAAAAAAGTTGCGCCTGTATCTGCCGCCAAGCAAACCCGAATTACCCACAAAGCCGGTATAAAAACCGGCGGACTAAAAATTAAGTCAGCAGCGAAACCTTCTAGTAAAGCGGCCAAAGAAAACAAAAAACGATAACAACAGAATGCCAAAAAATACAGGCTACCAAATCGCGCGCAGCCATTTTTAACTACTACCTTTCGGTGATCCTATGAGCTTACCCCCCTGCCCAAAATGCAGCTCTGAGTACACTTACGAAGACGGCGCACTCCTTATCTGCCCCGAATGCGCGCATGAATGGAGCGCAACAGAATCAACAGAAAACGATGCAAACACTTTTACCGTGCGCGACGCCAATGGCAACTTGTTAATGGCAGGCGACATAGTTACGTTAATTAAGGACTTAAAAGTGAAAGGGACATCATCTGTTATTAAGGTAGGCACAAAAGCCAAAATTAACCGCTTAGTGGATGGCGAGCACAATATTGACTGCAAGCTAGAGGTGATCGGCGAGATGATGCTGAAGTCGGTGTTTGTAAAGAAGGCCTAACGGTGGCCTCTTCAGCCGCATATTCTACATACACCAAAGAAAACACCGCACTCAATCCACCTCCTTTATGTTTCGCTGCTCTTGAAATTTAGGCGTCCTCAGACTCGTCATACACTCTTGCATTTTTTTGACGAATGCCATGCTTGGCCAAAATTTCAACATAGAAGCCATCGCCGCCACTCACCGAAACCTCATCCATTTTTTTAATAATTTCAGCCAAATGTACGTCCTCTGCTACCGCTTCAGTTACGCCAAACTTACAGTCAAAATCCCAGTAATCGACGCCAGGAGGCAAGACTTTGCGCCTTTCGCGTTTTAGATACTTCCGCACCTCGTGCTTGATCGCCTCCAACAATCGATCACTATTTTTTCCTTCAACCTGCAACTTAAATGTCTTTCTCATGGTGTTCCTATCGTCAAATTTAGAGCATTACTTATTGCGAGCCTTGCACTAACTATTTCTTTAGCTCGCGATCTTCTGGAATTTATTTCTGGTACGTTTTATTTTTTTACACCCGATTCGCGGCAGCGGTTAAAGCGACTCAGTAAGTCACTATAGGCATCGGCTCCTACGCCGCCGATTGCAATCCACTCGAGTATAAGTGCATCAAAACTACTATCACGACTTCCGAAAGCTTGTTGCATTTGTTGAACCTGATAATTCATGCGCAGCAATTTATCTTCTGCTGGAGTGTCGCGCCCCGCCAAAATCTCCGCTCTCACAGCAAGAACTCTTAACGCTTGAACATTTTTTGTTTGCTCATCAGTTACCAAGCTAGCCGCTTTGGCAAAGCGCTGCTGTACGACCGATAGAGTGCCACTCGGCCAGCGGGGTGTACTGCTGACCAACTGAGTGGCGGCTTCTTTTTTTGCGCTAATTTGATTATCCGATTTAGCATCGATTACCGCCAACTCATAATCTCGAATTGCGTCGCACACTGAAAACAAATCCAACCAGCTCTGCGATTCCGCTTTGTTGCGCTCACGCTCTACTTTTTCGGTAATGGCGATCAACGTGGAATTCAATTTTTCATTCAGTGTTTTTGCCGTATCGCGAGGTAACTCTAGCGCAAAAAATTCGGATTTAAGCGTTTCGATATCAGCCTTGGCTGCTACCAGAGCAGCAAGGTCAAGAGTAAAAAAAGCATCAAGCTTAGCAAGGAGCGCTTCCGCTTGCTGTTGTACAGCGTGCCGTTGACTATTGGCAGCCTCCATTTCCTGAGTGCGCCGTGCAAAAATGGCGTCGCAGTGTTGGCGGAAATCTTGCCATAAGTGTTGATCTTCCTTATACCAACTTTTGCCAATCGCCTTCCATTGCGTCTGCATTTTTTTAACCGTTTCCACAGCAGCACGAATATCGGCGGCTGAAATGAGCGCCTGCGCTGACTCTATTAAATGTTGTTTCGCTGTTTTATTGCTTTCATACTCGCCTGTGATTTTGCCAAACAATTGCTCCATTAAAGCTTCAAATGTTTGCTGCAATTCATTGCCGGCTTTGCGGGGTACCGGCCAGTAAAGTTGCCACTCTTGGCGAGCCACCTTTAATGTTTTTTCCACACTAGCCCAATCCGCGCCGTTCCAATTGTAGCTCGTTAAATAATGCTGCAACTGTGCGACCATCTCGTGGCGCTTAGTAAGATTTTTTTCTCGTGCAGCGGCTTGTACATCAAAGAATTCTTTGCAGGGTACAAAGGCTTTTTCTGAGGCCTGATGAAACTGTTGCCAAAGAGCTTCATCTTGCTGCTGCCCTCCTTTGCTAACCTCCTTCCAGCTATCTTGTAGCTCGTGGATTTTAGTCGCCAAGTCTTCAGGAGATATTGCACTGCCAATCAAACTTTGCATTTGCACCACTAACGCCTCTTTCTTAGGCGTTACAGCAAACTCATGCCAATCACCCAGCTTGGCAATTTGCTCCTCAAACTCATCCAATTTAGCTTGAATCGCTTTTGGCAAATCATTTAACGTTTGTCGCTTTTCGCTCAGCTCTTTTTGAATCGCTCGAGCCTTTCTTACAAAACCTTGCTCTACAGCCCAAGAGCCTTTACGCACTAACTCCGTAAACTCACGTATCGCATTTTTAGCGGATTGCTCCGCCGCATTTTGGGTTTTCACCCAATTTTTCACGGTTGACTGAGCGTGCGCAACGATTTCAGGCACTTGCTCGCTACTGAAATCTTGTGCATATTTTAGGATGTGATTAATTTTTTGCTTAGCAGCTTGAGCTACATCACTTTGTTCAAGATTATTTTCAGCGCTTTTTAGTTGCTCAGTTAACTGCACCAATGTACCTGAGCTCTTAATTTGCTCAACGAGACTTAATGTTTGTTGTTTACGATGGTCAAACTCCTTAGTCAAGACATCCATCGGCAAATTGCGATTCGCCGCTAATCGAATGGCATGAGCTAATTCTTGTAACTTATGTTCGTAATTAACGGCAAGCAATTCATCGACATGTGCAGCAGAAAATATATCCGCAATAAATGTTTTAGCGTTTTCTAACGCTGCTTTCGCGAGAGCTAGCGCTTGCTCATCCAGCGCTAAATTTTCTTCCTCTTGCGCTATTGCATCTGCTTGAGCAGCAATTTTCGCAGCGCAGGATTGAGCAGCCGCTTCATAGCGCTTTGCAGTAGTGCTGGACACACCCGCACCGAGCGCGGCCCATTCCTGTTTCAAAACGCTCAATCTTGCTTTGAAAAGCGTATCAGCCTCTAAAT
>JAYWHF010000085.1:0-4900 GCA_043777855.1 Gammaproteobacteria bacterium
TCTTTGATGTGTATACCCAAATTTTGTGCAACTTTTTTCGCACTCTCTAGAGTGCTCAATTCTTCACGAGTAATGCTCGGGTTGTACTGCAATATCGAATCCACAACTGATAAACGGGCAAATGGCTTACCGAAATCGTATTCACTGTCCTGATACTTTAATGTCGTTGTGCCCATCACCTCCAAACACATTTTACGCAGCAAATCTTCGGTTAAATCCATCAAGTCTTTGTAATCAGCGTAGGCTTGATAGAATTCCATCATGGTAAATTCTGGATTATGGCGCGTGGAAACCCCTTCATTGCGGAAGTTACGATTAATTTCAAATACTCGCTCAAAACCACCCACTACCAAACGCTTTAAGTACAGCTCAGGCGCAATACGCAAATACATTTCCATATCGAGCGCGTTGTGATGCGTAATAAATGGTTTTGCGGAGGCTCCTCCCGGAATCACATGCAGCATGGGCGTTTCCACCTCCATAAAATCACGCCCCACCATGTATTGTCGAATAAAGTTAATACATTTTGAACGCAAGCGAAAAGTATCGCGCACTTCTGGATTAACGATTAGATCAACGTAACGTTGACGATAACGAATTTCCTGATCGTGCAGACCGTGATATTTATCAGGTAAAGGGCGCAAGGCTTTGGTGAGCAGTTGATACTCCTCTAAATTTACATACAAATCACCTTTGCCGGATTTATGTAGCGCTCCCGTGATGCCTACGATATCGCCAATATCCCAAACACCCCACTTGTCTTTAATCGCTTCCTGCGCCGTTTTATCGGCATAAAGTTGAATGCTACCATCGCCGTCTTGCAGAACCAGGAAGGGCCCCCGCTTGGCCATAATGCGGCCGGCAACACTGACGATATGATTTAAGCTTTCTAGCGCTTCTTTTGATTTTTCACCAAAGGTATTTTGCAACTCTAGACTTTTATCCTTGCGCTGAAAATTATTTGGGAATGCGTTGCCCTTTTCGCGGATGGCGTCGAGTTTGCTACGCCGCTCAGCAATCAGCTTATTTTCGTCAAGCGCTTGTAGTGAAGAATTTTCGTTGCTCATAGTGTTCACAGTTATTCAAAAAATGGGTAGGGATGATTGCTTGCCGAGCCCTACAATTTATTTTTTTGCGCAGCAAGCGGCGCCCCTAAAAATTACAGCCCGGCTTTCAGACTTTCAATCATGAATTGATCGAGCGCACCGTCTAACACAGCTTGGCAATTACTGGTCTGCACATTGGTACGCAAATCTTTGATGCGTGAATCGTCCAATACATAGGAGCGAATTTGGCTGCCCCAACCAATATCGGATTTGCTATCTTCCAACGTCTGTTTTTCAGCATTGCGCTTTAGCATTTCGTGTTCATACATACGCGCGCGCAACATCTTATAAGCTTGGTCGCGATTTTGATGCTGTGAACGCTGGTTCTGGCACTGCACAACTATATTTGTTGGAATATGGGTAATACGCACCGCGGAGTCGGTTTTGTTAACATGTTGGCCACCTGCACCACTTGCGCGATAGGTATCAATACGCAAATCCGATGGGTTAATTTCAATTTCAAAGCTGTCATCAATTTCCGGTGATACAAAGACGGAACAAAACGATGTGTGTCGCCGATTACCCGAATCAAAGGGCGACTTACGCACTAAACGATGAACACCGGTTTCAGTGCGCAACCAACCAAAGGCGTATTCACCTTCGAAACTGATAGTTGCGCTTTTAATACCCGCCACTTCACCGGCGGAACACTCTTCCAAGGTTGTTTTAAAACCACGCGCTTCACCCCAGCGCAGATACATGCGCAATACCATTTCAGCCCAGTCTTGAGCCTCAGTTCCTCCTGAGCCCGACTGAATATCAAGGTAGGCATTATTGGGATCCATTTCGCCGGAAAACATGCGCCGAAATTCGAGCGCGGCAAGCTGTTGGTCAAGGCGATTGATTTCCAGCTCGACATCAGCAACGCTAGCTTCATCGCTCTCTTCAACCGCCATATCGAGTAGTTCACGACAATCTGCAACCCCTCTATCGAGATCATCAATCGTCTTAACCACCAATTCTAGTAAAGATCGCTCACGGCCTAAAGCCTGAGCGCGCTCAGGATTTTCCCAAACATTAGCTTCTCCAAGCTCTAATTCAACCTCGCCGAGCCGCTCCTTTTTGAGATCATAGTCAAAGATACCCCCGGAGCACATTGGTGCGCTCAGTGAGATCTTTTAGGGAATTTAATAGCGGATTTATTTCCATAATTGGTTTGCTGCAACAATAAAAAGTTGAGCATTCTACCTTAGCGAGAACATAGAATTCCATTTTAGGGGAATTTCAAACTAAATATATGTCGTCAGCGTCTAAGAAGCCTTAACCAAAACGAGAAGAGTGAAGAGAGTGCTAAGAAGTGGTGCCCGAGGCCGGAATTGAACCGGCATGACCAATGGTCGACAGATTTTAAATCTGTTGTGTCTACCGATTTCACCACTCGGGCTGAGTGCTTCTACCTTGCTGGAATAAACTAAGATAAAAGAGAAGTTGGAGGCGCGATCCGGAGTCGAACCGGACTGACTGGATTTGCAATCCAGAGCATAACCGCTTTGCTATCGCGCCCAGCAGAGAGAGCGCGTGATTTTAGCGGAGTCATTTTAAAAATCCTAGTATTTTCTGACACTTATATAAATTTATTGAGCATTTGCTCCTTTCAAGAAGCGAATACACTCAATACGTTTATTTTTTAGCCGAATCAGCTAGCAGGAAAGGCGAGGCGACTCGCAAATACAAAATCATCGACCACAAAGTGAGAAATGCAGCGCCACCCAGAGCAATAAAACCTATCAAATTTAGCGCTTTGATGTCCATTAACAATACGATGATGGCCACCATCTGCAATGTGGTTTTAATTTTTCCGATATAAGAGACGGCAATACTTGCTCGTTGACCAAGCTCTGCCATCCACTCTCGCAGTGCAGAAATAACGATTTCACGCCCAACAATCACCGCGGCGGCGACTACAAACCATGCCGAATCGGAATGGATAGAAACAAGTAATAAAAGTGCAAAGGCTACCATCAGCTTATCAGCCACTGGATCTAGGAATGCCCCAAAAGATGTCGTCTGATTATATTTGCGCGCGACATAACCATCCAACCAATCGGTAATTGCCGCCACGGAGAAAACGATTGCACATAAAAAATGCGCCCATGAAAAAGGTAAATAAAAAACCACAACAAACAGCGGTATAAAAACAATCCGTAAGAGCGTTAGCTGATTAGCTAGGTTCATAATCAGAATTTCTCAAATATGAGCAGAGTTAAATATTGGTCGTAATAGTACACTATCACCTAATCATTATGGAAATATGCGTAAATTTCTCCGGCTAGATTCAGGCTTATGCCGCTGACCTTGGCTAAATCATTAATACCCGCCTTTTGTATTTCCTGAATACCGCCAAAGTGACGCAGCAGTTCGCGCCTACGCGCAGCACCTACGCCGGGTATATCTTCCAGCGTGGAAGTTTTACGTTTTTTGTCACGCCTTTGTTTATGGCCGGTGATGGCAAAACGATGTGCCTCGTCGCGAATATGCTGAATTAGGTGCAAGGCTGGCGAATCATTATTAAGTACAATTTCACGGTCGGTCGCCGCATTATAAATTGTTTCAAATCCCGCTTTGCGGGTTGCGCCTTTCGCCACGCCTATGATGAGAACGTCATTTACACCAAGCTCTTGGAGCACCGCAATCGCTTTAGACAATTGACCTTTCCCACCATCAATTAACAAAATATCAGGCATTTTTCCCTCGCCCTTTTTTAGTCGCGTGTACCTACGCTCAAGAGCCTGCGCCATGGCCGCATAGTCATCGCCAGGGGTAATACCTTCAATATTAAAACGACGATAATCAGACTTTAGCGGGCCATTTGTATCAAAAACCACGCAAGATGCAACAGTTAACTCACCACTGCTGTGACTGATATCAAAGCACTCCATTCGTTGCGGGATCTCATCCAATTGCAAAACATCTTGCAATACAACAAAGCGATCGAGAGAATTTTGCTTACTATTAAGATGCGCAATTAAGTTTTGTTCCGCTGCAGCCGTCGCCATATGCAGCCATTGGGCACGATGACTGCGCACTAGATGTGTAAGATGAATTTGCCTGCCGATTGACTGCTGCAATGCCGACACAAAAACGGCTGAATCCTCCAGCTCAAAATTAGTTATAATTTCGCGCGGCACATCGCGCCCTTGGCTAGCAAGATAAAATTGTGCAACAAACTGCCCCAATATTTCCGCAGAACTTTCGGCGAGCCCGGCCTTAGGAAAGAAGCTTCTGCTGCCTAAAATTCTACCTTGACGAACAAACAAAATATGCACACACACCGCATTGGGTCGACTGACGAGCGCAACGATATCTATATCACCTGACCCTTCTTCGATGACTTGTTGTGACTGAATGCTTCGCAGAAAACTAATCTGATCACGATAGTGCGCAGCTTTTTCAAATGCCAAAGATTTCGCTGCATCATCCATCTGATCAGCCAACTCAGCCATCAATTCTTGGCCATTACCGGTTAAAAACATGCGCGTGTGTCGCAAATCATTCGCATAATCTTCTTTGCTAATAAACTCGACGCAGGGCGCTGTACAACGCTTTATTTGGTATTGTAAACATGGTCGTGAACGATTATTAAAAACGCTATCTTCACACTGGCGCACACGAAAAGTTTTTTGTAAGAATTGCAGGCTATCTCGCACTGCCCCAGCACTGGGAAACGGGCCATAGTAATCACCTTTTTTCTTCTTGGCACCGCGATGAACACTAATGCGCGGATAGGGCTCGCCACTGGAAACGAAAATATAGGGATAAGATTTGTCATCACGAAGAGAAATATTATACGGCGG
>JAYWHF010000086.1:0-4894 GCA_043777855.1 Gammaproteobacteria bacterium
AAAACGTTGGAATTCAAAACGCCAGCTGTTTTAATGCAAGAAGAAATGGCGGCTTTAGCTGCTTAAATGGTTATGCACTTCGCAGTTGAATCCGCCCAACAAATTGGTACTGCAAATTGTAAAAAACAAAGCGTATAGCAGTGAGAGCGCTGGCGAATGAATATTCGTCTTTGGATGTTTGGCTTTTTTTGGTCTGTTTTAGTAATTGCTGAGTCTTGTTCTGCCGTTACTGAGGGTTTACCAATACCCTCAGTCGATGAATACTCCAGCTTTCTGCTTGAACCTTGGAAATCCAATGCGCCTGTTCTAATAATTTTTACCGATCCCTTTTGTCCGTATTGCATTAAAGCACTAAAACGTAGAGATGATCTTAAAGCCTACAATACGTATTTATTTTGGTACCCGATTTTTGGTGAGCGCAGTGATAAGCGTGTGGCAGACATATTTCAATGCTCTTCGCCAGTATCGACGCAAGTAATAAGTGCAGTTATCGCGGGTAAAAATCCTGGCTGTGATGGTATACAAAACGAAAACTTAACACTTCTAAATCGTAAAATGTACGAAGCGTATTCTCCTCTTGGGGTACCTGCCTATTATATGGGTGGGGTTAAGGTTTCGGTAGCAGAATTAAAAGCCTGGCACAAGTCTGTGGCGGCGATTACGTCAAGTGTCGCGCTTGATTGGTCCCGCTACAATATTAACCGTTTGGATGCTAGTACGGGTAGCTTGTCAAAAGCCATCCTATTGTTGCCTTCTAAATATAAAAAAGTGAAAAGCTTAATGCCCATGTTAAAAACAAATACTGATTATGACTGGTATTTATTTCATGATGGGCAAAGAAGTGCGTATAAAAAAACTTGTCAGTATTTAGTCGGCAAGTGTGAATCTCAAACACTCGATCAATATGTTGTAACGACTCAAGAAATTGAATTGTTATATGATTTAAAGGCAATTTCTAGCCCAGCATTAATTTTGAACGGAAAAATCCTTACCGATGTAGAAAAAATAAAATACTTTGGTTTTTTGAAAGATTTTTTTTAATATTAACAATGTGCCCAAGCACAAGGACAAAACATGTAAAGACTAGCACTTGTTTTGTTTTGAATAAACTGAAATTGTAAATCCAAATTCTAAACCTCCAACACACTGTGTGATATATACCCAGTAACTCTTTATCTTTCAAATGCAAAGCATTTTAACCTTCCATAAAAACTGTAATTTTCGGATTTTTCTTATCATCTTTAATAACACCATTTAATTCCATGCCTGGTATCCGTGGGCCTGGGGTTTTTACATGAAACAGAAAGCACCAGTAATCATCTTTAGAAAAATATTCTACTGAAATGTCACCTTTCTCTTGAGGGTATGTTTTCTTTAAAAATTCTATCACTTCTTCTTTTGTGAAATCCGATGCAACCGCCAATGGCGCATTGGAAAATACTAAGCATAGAATAACAATAAAATAATTTTTCATACGGACACCATAACGTTAAATACAGCTGCAACACCTTGTAGGCTTTTACTTTTTTAAATCATTTTTCTTCACAGCTAGGCTCTACGTTGTAACCTAAATAATAGTACAAGTACTGATAGCACTGCAACAGCGAGCGACGCTCGAAAATAAAATAGCAAAAAATTCAGGTCTGTTGTAACTGTTTTAATTGCCCCTGAAGCATGGCTTTTTCTTGCAACACGATGTTGTGTTCATCAGTTAACTGGGTGAGAGTATTTACAGTTGTTGCAAGCAGGGTTTCTTGTTGGCTCAATGACGACCGCAACGCACTTTTTTCAGCCTGTAATGTGGCTAATTGAGTGCTTAAATGGCCATTAGAGATCAGTAGATTTTCCATATGCTCTTTTGCAGCCAGCAATTGAAGCTGAGTATCCTGATGTAAAGCGCTGAGAGTTGAAAGTTCAGCTTGTTGTTGCATAAAAAGCTGTTGCTCGTTGCTCCGTTCAGCCCTAAGGTGTTCTAGTAAGGAAAGCATATTTTTCCGTTCCGCGCCCAGCTCACTGCACTGATGTTCAAGTTTTTGATGTTGCTGCAGTGCTTGCTCCACTTGGTTGTGTAGTTGCTGTGTGGTGAAACGAAATTGTTCGCGTTCCTGCTGGCGATCCAGGGCAATGTGTTGCTGATAATGTTCGGCCTGTTCACGGATGGCTCGGCTTTCGCGCTTAAGCTCTTCGTTGGCGGCCTTTAGCTCTATCAGATGCTCTTTGCTGTCTGCCTGTTGCGCCCGAAGTACTGATTCACTCGTGCGTGAAGTGTCCAGCTCCTTTGCGGTAGATTGAGATTGCGTTGACATAGTTTGCAACTCCGTCTCCATCCGCTGTTGTTGACTCTTGAATTGCGCTACCAAGGTATTGGCTTCGCTCAGCGCCACGCGGAGACTTGCAATGATCCGGTCTTTTTCCGCTTCTATCGCTTCGATCTTGATATCAGCCACTGACTGCACACGCTCATGCAAGGATTTAACCACCTCTATTAGGTCGCCTGGTAACCCTTCGACATTCACTGCTTCACCCTGCGATGCTTTCCACTGTTTAAGCAGGGGCGCAAGAGTGCTACTACTGCCAGTTCCCAGCGCTTGCCGGATGCGTTCGACCGTTGGCACCAAGCCTCGTGCCGTGAGTGCTTCAGCGGCTTTACTGACTTGAACAAAATTAACCCCAGCTCTGGCCATAGTGTGTCCTCGTATTATTTAGTAACGTATTACGTTATATGTAATATAACATTATTATTGTCAATTTAAATAATCTTGATTAATTAATTTTAACCTATGATAATAATGCTTATAGTAGGTTATAGAGCTAATGTTAAAAAAGGTGTTTTGTAATCTCACTACATAACAGGGTTTCGACCGGATAAGGCTTCACAATGATGACAACGACCATAGCGACTAAAGACCCAGACAATAACGGCAACTCTTTGTTAGTTAATATCGGTGATACGCAGCGTTATATTGCAGCCGCCACCTCTGACAACACTCGTAGTACCTATCGCTCAGCTATTCGCCAGTTTGAAAAGTGGGGTGGCCGGTTGCCCGCAAATCAAGCAACAATCATCAGGTATTTGACTGATCGTGCGGGTGAGTTAAACCCTAGAACATTGGACGTCCATATCACGGCCATTAGCCAGTGGCACCAATATCAAGGATTACATGATCCAACCCATGATCCTATGGTGCGAAAAACATTGGAAGGTATTCGTCGCGTGCATGGCACTCCCAAGCGTAAAGCGAAAGCATTGCGACTGGAGCATCTAAACACCATGCTTGAATATGTCCGTGCACAGCCTGAAACCCTGAAAAAACGACGTGATATTGCCTTACTATTGTGTGGTTTTTTTGGTGCATTCCGTCGGAGCGAGTTAGTGGCCATTCAGGTGGAAGATTTTATTTGGGAACCGGAGGGTTTGATTATTCGCTTGCCGCGCTCCAAAACCGATCAGGAGGGGGCCGGATTATTACGGGCACTACCTTTTGGCGCGA
Organism: Gammaproteobacteria bacterium; assembly: GCA_043777855.1. Taxonomy (GTDB): domain Bacteria; phylum Pseudomonadota; class Gammaproteobacteria; order Pseudomonadales; family Cellvibrionaceae; genus Cellvibrio. Next base: position 3,492 of record JAYWHF010000086.1, read on the forward strand.
AAGAGGTTTGCCCCGCAACAGCCCTAAAAACCTGGCTGTCAGCCGCAAACATTTCCCAGGGTTCCGTGTTTCGACCTATTAATCGCTGGGATCAGATGCAGGAAAAGTCGCTGAATCCAGGGGCAATTAATGAACTACTAAAGATGTTGGTCACAGCCTGTGGTTTTGATTTTGCTGCGGAGATTAGCAGTCACAGCTTCAGGCGTGGATTTTCCACTTCGGCAGCACGGGAACGTATCGATTTTGAGTTAATTAAAAAGCAGGGGAACTGGAAAAGTGATGCGACTGTCTGGGAATATATAGAGGAAGGCCAGCAGCTCACCAATAATGCTTCGTTGATTTTAATGGAGAAAATGGCGGGGCTTGCTGTAAAAGTATAAAGTCGCATTGTTGTTTAAAATCAAATTGTTACATGGGAAGCGGCTAAATTTGGCCTTTTTACCGGACAACCCCAAATTTCCTTAACGTACGTTTTCGCTCTACGGGACTTCAAACTCGCTAATCTATTGATTTTAATTGATTATATATCTTAATTGCACTTTCTGTTCCGTTGCTTCCCAAACCGCAATCCCTGAATAAAAATTTCAGACCCCAATAAATGCTTTTTAAACATTGATAGATAGAGAAGCATAAGACTACAGCCGCAGGTGCGAATGATAATCGTTTGCTATGGGTAAAAATGGGGTTTTGTTTAAAGTTAACCAGCAATTCAAAACAGCAGCGCGAATTTTTTGACTCCACGATGCAAGGCATTGATCTGCAATTTACCACCCACTCCGCATGGGGTAAGTGGACTTATGGGCTGGATGCCTATGCCGACAAAGTGGATAGCGGCCGCAAAGATTACCTTGCCAATGGCAACCTAGACAAAGTTCGCATTCAAGGCCCCATTGGCGATGACGCCCGCTTTAACCAAGCCGGTGTGTTTGTTCAGATCAATCATTACCTCACACCGCGCACTGAGCTGATTGTTGGCAGCCGCCAAAATTGGGTATCTGCCAATATCGGCATATATGAAGACCCTATCAGCAAAACCGCCGCAAGCTATGCGCAGCATTGGGATAAAGCCGTAAGTGCTGCACGCCTGAGTTGGGATACCACGGGCGACAAATCCACCTACTTGTGGGGCGGCGTCAGCCAATCCTTCCGCGCGCCCAATATTGCCGACCTCAGCCGTTACGGTGCCAGCCGCTCCACTGAATTTGAAGTGGCTGCCACGGGGCTAACACCCGAAACTTATTTAACCTACGAGTTGGGGCTAAAGCAGGTTAAGCAAGATTATTACTGGTGCATCAATTATTACTACACCGACATTAGCGATTACATTGCCAGTACGCCTACCGGTAATCAGATTAATGGGCTAACGGAAGTGAGCAAAAAAAATGCGGCATCGGGTTATATGC
>JAYWHF010000087.1:0-4893 GCA_043777855.1 Gammaproteobacteria bacterium
AATTTTTCGGTCGCCAAGCGACACTGGCGCGCGTCCTCATACAAGGCTTCCGTATTGCGTACTAGCTCAGACCAAGTCTCTACCGGATGTATGTTCACCTCTATCACGCCCGGATCCGGTGTAATTAAAAACTTTTTCAACCGATAATCTTTCGGCGGTTCGTAGCCTTCAATGACCACTGGTATTTTCAGTTGCGTTGCCGTGTCTTCAATCGCTTCGATGAGCGCCACATAGTGTTCGAGATGAGTCAGCGGCGGCATAAATAGATGTAAACAACCACTGCGGGTTTCAAAACACAGTGCCGTGCGAATGACATGCCCGGGCTCATTAAACGGCCGCTTTTCCGTCACTGTTTTAGTTGACAAGGAACTTAAACTAGCGAGGTTTTCACCCGCCGGAGCAAGTGCTGCCCGCTCTGCATGTTGATCACTTTCTGGATGATATTGCTCGTAATCGTGCTCAGGAGCCTCTAATGAGTTAAGCGGTAAACGCAGCCCTAAGGGGGAATCTCCGGGGATCAACATTAACTCGCCGGTGCGTAGTTTCCAACGCCCAGAAAGCCAATGATTACGCACCGAGTTCCACTCAATCGGCAAGACGTAACCACTTTCAACATTTAAACCGCGCGTCAACACACTGGCAATCCGTTTGCGCTCTAGGTCATCACTTAAATTTGCTTTGAGTGGATTGAGATTGCTCGGAATTTTTTGTTCCGCCCATAGGTAGTACAAGGTATCTTCATAAGCAGGAATTAAATGCCCCGGATTCACTTTCATTTTTTCACAAAGTGTATGGGCAAACTTTTTGGCGCTGCTATGGTTGTATCCGTAATTTTTATCAACACGCGCCAAATATTTTTCATCGCGCCACAAGGGCTCGCCGTCGGTGCGCCAAAAACACCCCAGCGCCCAGCGCGGTACTTCTTCGCCCGGATACCACTTGCCCTGCCCATAATGTAGCAAACCGAAAGGCGCAAAGGTCGTGCGCATACGCAGCAATAAATCTTTTGCGAGCCGCAGTTTATCCTTACCCAAAGCACCGGTATTCCATTGCTCCGATTCCATATCATCTATCGATACGAACGTCGGCTCACCGCCCGTAGTGAGACGCACATCCTGATCAAATAATTCTTTATCTACCGCAGCGCCTAGCGCATTTATCGTCGCCCACTGATCGTCGGTATAAGGTTTAGTAACACGAGGATCTTCCAACACGCGAAAAACCTGGTTGCTATAAGAAAATGCCACTTCGCATTCACCTGTCGAGCCAGTAATAGGCGCTGCAGAAATGGGATCTGGCGTACACGCGAGGGGAATATGACCTTCTGTGGTCAGCAATCCCGATGTTGGATCTAAACCAATCCAACCGGCACCCGGAATAAAAACTTCAGTCCATGCGTGTAAATCTGTGAAGTCACTCTCGGGCCCGCTAGGCCCATCCAATGCTTTCACATCCGACGTCAACTGCACCAAATACCCGGAGGCAAAACGTGCGGCATAACCCAAGTGACGAAAAATTTGCACAAGAAGCCACGCGGTGTCGCGACAAGAACCCTTTGCCAGCGTCAGCGTTTCTTCACATAACTGAATACCCGGCTCGAGGCGCACGCCATAACCAATAGCGTGCTGTAATTGCTGGTTCACTTGAACTAAAAAATCGTTGACTAACCAAGGCGTGTTATTTTCTTTTTTAGCAGCAAGGGCTTGCTCAATGGCATCTACAAACTTGATAAGACGCGGCCCACTTTCGGTCACCTCAAGGTAGGGTAATAACTCTCGCTCTAATTGCTCATCGTACTCAAAGGGCACAGCTTCTGCATAGTCTTCCACAAAAAAATCGAACGGATTGATCGACGTCATTTCAGCAATAACTTCGACCGTAAATTTTAAATGGGTGCATCGTTCAGGAAAGACCAAGCGCGCCTGAAAATTACCAAACGGATCCTGTTGCCAGTTAATGAAATGCGGTTCAGGTTCAACTTTTAACGAGTAGCTATGGATCTTAGTACGACTATGCGGCGCAGGGCGCAAGCGCAGCACATGAGGATAAACCTGTGTTAGCCGATCAAAGGTGTATTCGGTTTGGTGATGAATGGCCACACGAATTGCCATAGATAATTTCCTTCAGAAGTTTTTTGAAATAACATATTAGTAATAAGGATCTGGCAATTCATTGAACGCTTGCCGTAAATGATCGCCCCACTGACCACGCAATTGCTGGTAGTAAGGGTCATCATGACCGATGCTAACATGTGTTTTTATCGTCAAACTCCCCGTTTCATAAATCAACAAATCCAGCGGCATACCTACCGACAAATTAGAACGAATCGTTGAATCCATCGAGATGAGTGCGCACTTGGCCGCATCATTTAACGTCGTCGAGGTTTTAATAATTCGATCCAAAATAGGCTTACCATACTTTGATTCCCCCACTTGAAAATACGGCGTTTCAGGCGTTGTTTCAATAAAATTTCCCGCCGCATAAAGCTGGAATAATGCAGGCCTAGCGTGACCAATCTGCCCGCCGAAAATAAAACTAGCAGAAAACTCCAACCCAAATTCGCGCAAGGATTCACTGTCCCGCACGTAGACCTTACGCAATGCATCGCCCACAATGCGCGCAGCCTCCACCATGGTTTTAGCAGCGCTTAACGTACTCGCATCAGACCCAACATCGGCATGCTTTAATTCATTTAGCACCGCTTGGCTAATCGCCAAATTTCCGGACGTTAAGAGCACCATAATCCGTTCGCCAGGCTGGGAAAAAATATTCATTTTACGAAAAGTACTAATATGATCTACGCCCGCATTGGTGCGTGAATCTGAAAGGAAGACTAAACCGGCATCCAACTGGAGCCCTACACAATAGGTCATAAGATAAACTTTGCTTGTGGCGCTAACGCGCGCTTATTAATGATAACTAGCCAAAACTAGACGGGTAATAGGTTATAAAAAATAGTACATAAAAATAGTACATAAAAATTGTACATAAAAACCACAACATAACTAAGACGCTATTTTGCTACGGATTCATAACCACTTATTGATTCGCAAGTTTTAAATATTCTCTTGGAATAGGTTTTTCGATCATCATAGATTGCACCATGACACTTTTTGCTTCTGGATTTGCAATACGTATGGCAACTTCCATTGCCTCCACCCCACCGCCATGACGCACGCCGCGCACCGGGCAGGCGTCCAAATAATCGCGTCCGACAGCTAACCGACAATGTTCGGACGCGGCGAAATTAGCATTAGCAATATCAAAACTTACCCATCCCATACCTTCTAACCAAATATCAGCCCACGCGTGGCTGGAGGCATGGTCAGTATCGCCGGGATAAATATAACCACTCACATAACGCGCCGGCAGATCCAGCGCGCGACAACACGCAATAAACAGGTGCGTATAATCTTGACAAACACCCGCCCCTGCAGCGAGAACCTCGGCAGCTGTGCTGAAGGTGTAGCCGGTACCTGGAAGATAGGCAACGGTTTTATGTAGGTGATTAATCAACGCAAACATTGCATCAATCGAACCCACTTTAGACTTAACGGAGCGCCCTGAATAAGCGGCACTGGCCAACTCCAAAATAGCACTGTTGGCCGTCGTGAGATGAGTAGGCTGCAAAAAAGCTAACAAAGGCACATCGCCACCATCTGGAGGCAAATGTGCATTTTCGCGAGAAATTTGTACCTCACCGGTCACGGTAATGCGAATTTCATCGTGCGGCTGATCGAGTACAAGTATGTGGCCAATATTTCCGTAGGCATCTTTTTGGCGGTTATAAGTGCCGGGTGCGTCAATCTTCCATTTGAATGCTTGTTGCTGAGATTCCTGCCGCGGCGTTAAACGCAAATGCTGAATGGTGTAATCCACGGGTGAAGAATATCGATACAGTGTTTCATGATGAATGTTGAGTAACATGATAATTTCCTCAGTCAAATAGCGCGAAAAAATAATTTTATGAACGCTTAAGCTGCACGTATCGGCAATAAAAAATCGTGGCTAATACGCACGCCCAAGTCGTAAACACGCTCCTGAAACCTTTCTAGATAAGGATGTAAACCTTCCGTTAAAATTTCCTCAATATCGGCATAGCGCAACTGCGCACTCAATTGCCCAGCTAAACGTTGTGTTTCTTTTGAGTTACGATTCGCTAACTTTTCTAACATGGCTTCAACTTCAATAATGCATGCATTCAGTGAACGCGGCATGTCAGCGCGAGTAATTAATAGATCCGCAACACTGCTGGGCGACACAGATCCACGATAACAACGGCGGTATATCTCGAACGCTGACACTGAGCGCAATAGAGCGCCCCACTGATAATAGTCTGCGGATGCACCCGGGCTCTCACCTTCAGAGATCATGTAATACTTCACATCCAATAAACGCGCTGTGCTATCAGCACGCTCTAGGTAAGTTCCAAGACGGATAAAATAAAAAGCCTCATCGTGCAGCATGGTGCCAAATGTAACGCCACGCGAAAGTGACGAACGCGTTTTTACCCATTCAAAAAACTCGGTTAGCTCCTCATCGGGCAAGCGGCGTTTGCTTATTTTTAACATGTCTAACCACGTGGTATTAATCGTCTCCCACATCTCTTGTGTGAGAGTACCGCGCACAGCATGGGCATTTTCGCGGGCGCTTTTCAAACATGAAAAAATAGACGAGGGGTTATTGGGATCGAAAACCATAAATGACAACACTTTCTCGGCAGTGACTTTTTTATAGGTCTCTACATAAGATGGCAATTGGTCGTGGCAAAGCAGCGCGGCTTGCCAATTTCGTTGCGCACTTTCCTGCTTTTGTGGCACTAACGACGTTTGCCAGGTAATGTCTAGCAGACGCGCCAAATTTTCCGCACGCTCAATGTATCGCGCCAACCAA
>JAYWHF010000088.1:0-13911 GCA_043777855.1 Gammaproteobacteria bacterium
TCCATTTTTTCGGAAAAGAAAAGTGAACTATCTAACTGATTTGCCTGACGTTTTTGATTTTCCTGTGCATGAAAATCGGCTTTTGTTTAAAGTTAACCTCAGTATTAAACTCGATGCCCAGCCAGATTCCATGCAGATGGAATCTATGTACAAGCGAAGCAATTTGTATCTATTCAAAGATCGAAACGATGCATCAAATTTGGCGGGCGGGTCGGCAATTTGCGGAAGTATCAAGGAGTATCAATATTTTACGCCAACGGCGATAACGGTTTTACCTGAGGCTGGATCAGCCTTCAATTCTTCAACCATTAACGACAATGCCACGGCAATGATGGCTATTCGTCAAACAGCATTAACCGCAAAAAAATAGCCGCTGCAAAGCTTGCTGTTGATCTCGGTTTATGGGTTAAAGAGTGGCCTTCTGATCTTGATGTTCCTGATGACCAAACGCCAACATGGGATAGTGTTCATGCTGATCGTTTCAACATGATTTTAAATGATGCGCAAAACAATATGGAAGCGGCGCTCTATCTGCAAATACAAAATGACACCGTTTTAAAAACCATTCTCGCCAAATATGTCGATGACATAACTAAGGACGGATGGGCAATGGCAGGTGGTTTTTATCAGCGATTAGGCGGTCTTCGTGAAGAAATGGGGAACATTTATGCCGAGCCTGTTTTTGAAGCTACAAAGCCCGATTTATCCGCATTGCCGGACGATCTATTAGGCGAGCACGTTAAAAATAACTACTCAGTAATTTATGACCGCGTAATTAGCACAGCAACAACGGGAACATCTTACACAAGCAATTCATTCACTTCTGACATAAGTGGCTTTCGTGCACAGTTTGGTACTGACCCAAAAGGTTTAAGTGTTGATAGCCTAGGAAACCGTAGCTCAGGATATATGAGTTCTGCGGTCGGCAAAATTATGCAAGGCAGTATTGATACGCTTGTCGGAACCGATGGCCATGTCGATATGCTCGCCCGGATTAAAACGCTTGGCGACTCGTTAAAGTTGGCTGATACAGTGATAAGCGCATTAATTTATGACGTGCATTTCACGCTCGACACTATGCAAATTATTGCGGCTGGTGCCGATGCAGTTAAAGTGGTGGGCACTGGTTTGAATACTGCTCCGGTAGTTGACGGAATCAGAAGACTTTTTGATGATGCTTTTGCAAAGAATTTAGCGCAACTCGCATCATGGCTTGGCCGCCTTGCGTTTTGGTTCGGAATTTTTATTCCAACATTACCTTATTTTATTTTCTTGATGGCCGTGGTCGGTTGGATTTTATCGGTTGTGCAAGCAATGGTTGCAGCACCGTTATGGGCAGTGATGCACATGACACCTGAGCGTAGTTTTATTGGTGGTCAGTCGCAAGGGTACTTATTATTACTATCTCTTTTTGCACGTCCTCCGCTGATTTTGGTTGGCCTTTTTGTTGCGATTGCAGCCATAAATCCAATCATTCAATATGTCTCCATATTTTTCTTCGCGGTACGAAATGCGAACGTAACAAGCAGCGAGTCGTTGGGTTGGTTTATGCAATTTTTAACCTTCAAAGACTGGTTGATAATGTATGCACTTGTAATCACTCCCATTATTTATATGGTGTTCGGTCTTTCACAAAGTCTGCCTGATACTGTACTAAGTTGGATTGGTGCTGGTATCCGTAGTATGGGTGAAACCAATGCAACTAGCGAAATGCGGTCAGCAATGATAGGCCATGATGCATCAAATACTATTTCATCAGGAAATAGAGCGATCAACAATAAATCTGGTGCAAACAAATTACCGCCCGGCGGCACTGGTGGCGCAAACCCAACTTATGGGACAGGCAATAATTCGCGAGGTAATTCTCCACAAGGCGGCGGCGGGGGCGGCAGTGGTAAACCAGCAAGCATCATTGCAAACCCGCAAGGCGTCACGCCCAATGTTGCAACAAGCGCACAAAGTACAAATAGCCAAGCAGGATTTTCTGCTTCTGCAAAGCCTGCGGCGACAAACAGTAATTCAAGTAAAGTTTTAAATACGGCTGGTCAGTCGGTGGGGCATGAGTCAACCGCAAATAGTTCGCCACAAGTCGAAAATACGGCCAAGATTCAGGAAAAGAAGGATACTGTACTTCCAATGTCGAGCGGCGTTGTACCGCGTGAAATTGAAAAAATCTAAACAATAGCAGGAGCGCATCATGTTCGATAATGAATCGTTTTTACCTTTTCAAAATGGTCGAAATATTGGTTTAAAAAAAGGGGTAGATATAGGTCGCCAGCAAGGTTATGACGCTGGGTATGCGGCTGGTGATGTCGATGGCTGGAATAACGCCATCCTCGAATGCAACCCGATTATCGATAACCTGACAGCTCAATGCGCACAACTGGCGAGTGAACGCGATAAGTCAGCCCGTGAGCTGGCAGAGTTACAGCAAAACTACGCGGCGCTCAGTGCAAACAGAAACGCGGCGGCTGACGTAGCGCGTGAATACAAAGTGGCATTTGCGTGTATGCAAACTGTGACTATCGCATTTTATCAGCAGTTAAAGGCTTCGCCCTTGACGTTACCTGCGATCAAAGAAATTTTGCAATGTATTCAAAAAGAAGCCAAGCAACACAATGAGCCGCTGCCGTGGGAAGTGAAAAAAATTAAAGAGGTGTTGCCAAAGCTGGTTGCCGTTTTCGATTCGTGGCGTAAAGAAGCGGCAAAAAGTACCGAAAACGATAACGGCCATAATCTATAAAAACAGGGGGTTTACGTGAAAAAAAATCGGGAAACATTCGGCCTAGAGCCAAAAGATTATTGGGATGCAATGAACGAGCTTGCAGACAAATATATTAATATGCAGCCCCTCGATAAAGTAAAAAAAGCAGAAGTGATATGCATTTCAAAGTCAGCGAATACCAAATCAAAGGCCAAAAATTCAAAGGCTCTACCATCGTTGGATTGCGAACCATTGTCAAAGAAAACGGAAAATTCGGCCAAAAAAAGATTATCAGCGTAGACCGATTTGCCCCGGATTTGCCACAAGCGGAAAGGGCGCTCATCGATGATGCGGAATACCGGCAATATCTAGTTTTTAAGGAAAAACACGATCAAAAGTTTCGTGAAGATCAATTACAAATGGCCGTCAATTACTTAACAACGGCATTACTTAGTGCAACTAAAGGGTTAAAAGAAGGGCTGCGGCCATCCCAAGATATTAGCGGAGCCTGGTCTGCGCTGGACGGCCTTACAGCGGCTTTGCAAGTGGCTGACCTAGTGCGGCCAAAGCGTCCCCGTGGACGGCCAGTAAGTGAACCGATAGCAGAAGGGGAGGGCAACGATCTTATCCCCAACTTGCTTGAACAGGGTACAGATTCGCATAAGTTACTACAGTTTTTACTTAACAAATTGAACTATGCAAATCACATGATTAAGCAGCTCCAAGCGGAGCTAGAACAGTTAAAACCAAAAGAGTGAGGTCAACATGAGAATTTTCGGCGGTGCGAAAAAAGCAGCAATGTTCACGACGGTAAAAATGCCATTGGCAATCTTGGGGTGGGGCACATTTGCCGACAACAATAAATACATTGTTTCCTCAATCAAAGCGCTTAATGCACCGACCTGTCCCGAATGCCTGCGCGGTGGGATGCACTGCCAAGTGCTAGAGTTTGAAGTTCGTAATTCGGTGGATGATGAGCGCCTAAATACGCTCTACCCTTGGCACTGTTCAAATAGGCACTGCAATTATGAGCTATTTGCGCCCAAGGATGCAAAATCAGCCAAAGAAGTGATAACACGGCAAATGTATGTAAAAGGGCAAGAACGGCTTGCAGAGGTGGACGAAGACCAGCTTGCTAAGTTCAAGATTCACCACAAATTAAAGAGCCGTTTTTTCTGGTGTTTGGGAATTGTTCTGCTGTCACTTTTTATCTATAGAGTCGCGTCAGGTGCGCGAATCGATATGTGTATCGGTGTGCTTGTCATCGGTCTTTTATCGTCCCTGCAAGCTTTAAAATCCAGTTACAGGGCTTGGCAGCTTGAAACGGGAACCCTCTTTGTCGAAGGTGCCTTTCGCCGTTTTGTTCTTAACGAAAACTGGATTAGATAAGGGAATTCACATGAAAAAAATAGCTGCTTTAATTGCTTCCGTTATTTTCGGTTTAACACTTGCATCGTGCGGTGATAATCAATCACCAGACAAGAAAGCAAGCGTGAACAATGTTGAAAAAGCCGTAGCTGAATTTAATAACAAAATCGAGAAATATCACCCTGACTTAAATCAAGAGGATAGGGCATTGCTCTCACAATACGTGCTTTCGCACGTTATGCGAGGTGAAAAATTGCCAAATAATTTAATCCTTGAAGACGCAATAAGCGACCAGAAAAAGGTCAACAAAATGGCTGCTCAACTTAGATAAGGTGCACGTACCTCAATGTCGTGACGGCAGAATTGGCGAATGGGAAACCCCCACTGGTGACACAAATTCACCGGGGTAGGATGACCTAAACCAATTCAGCCAAGCGGAGACGTACATGCCACCAATCAATGAAATCATCGAACTGTTAAAGAATATCGCCACCTTGATTAGCGTTTTAACCAATCTGGTTAAATTGCTGGTGCCAGCATTGAAATGGCTCAATCAATTATTGAAAAAGCTAAAAGGCCGTCGATGATAGACTTGTCGCAGTACCCACAACTTAAACTTTTATGTTGGAGCCAACCCTCGGCTACTCATCTATCAGAAGATGAAGCTTTTTCGGCGTACCAACACTATTGGCGATTTATTGAGGTTCAGTCATTATCTGAATCGGAAAAGGCACTTATTTTAAAGTTGGTTAACACCATAGGCCACGGTAAATTTGTACACATTTTTTGGAATCGACATGAGGAAATTCCAATAGATCAATTATTCAATGGCAAAAATTAAGTAAATAAACATCTGATCAAATGTTTATTTACTTAATTGCACGTGAAGATTAAACGGGTATTATGTTGGTACCGCTATCCGTAGGTTCGAGCCGAAAGGGGCGAGGACTCCAAAAATAATCAATGTACCCGACTCCAAGATCGTCCTTCTTTTCGATGCCGAGTGTTTCAAATCCATTATCACAATACAATTTACCAAGGCGAGGTTGACTAGCATCTACAGCCACTTGAATTGTAAGCTTAGTTTGTTGTTGAAGTGCTTGAATCAGGTAGCTACCGATACCTTGATTACGAAAGGCGGGATACACGTACAACACAGCCAAGACGGTATGAGAAAGATGGTGAAATCCAATTAAGAACATTGGATTTTCAATAAAATCTAAGTTGACAATGTGATTATTTATTAAAAATCGTGGATCAAAAGTCAAAGGGTTAAGCGCTGTCGGAATGCACTCACGGTAAGCTTGAGCAATATGAGTTATTACTCTTGGATCGTCTTTTAACCAGTCTTGCGTTTCCGCTTGTGGAATGATTGTAGTGTTAAGAGTCAATTGAATAATCTCTCTTAATTAGTTGTGTTGGCGACTGCGCCAATGGTGGTACAAAATTGTTTGATAACCGCATCGGTCGGAGAGCTCAATCCACCGGAAGTCCTATAGGTCATAGACACTTTAACGCCGCCGGTTACTTCATCAACAAGGACGTTCAGCGGAACGGTCTTACCGCTGCTCGCGGTGACGCCTTGAGACGCGCTAATGACACCCATGCTTTCATTTGTGCTGTTAATCTGCCAACCGTCAGTTGCTAAATCGCGGCCTGCGGCGGCAAGGGCGTTAGCTTTAGTAACCCCGGGAACAAATGCGAATGTTTTGTATGTGCGACCACTCATCAAACTACCATCAACAGTAAAGTTAGTTGCGCATTCTCTATCATCAGCTATCGCGCCAGATGATGCACACAAACCAAAAATTGATGTAGCAATAAAAGCAAAAGTAGATTTTTTCATCACAAAATTCCTTAGTTAAATTCTTATTAATAGTTAGTCTTTTTTCTTTGGCACAATACGTGGTTTACGTTCTTCCTGCGTGTATTCAGTCACATCACTTGGGAATGCTTCTGCATCTGTTGAGGTAAGGGAATCAACGCCGCCAGCAAGAACGCCAGCTTCGTCAAAGTCTGCCGCACCCGCTTTGGCCATTTGTTTGCCGCGAGCTTCTGCTCGTTTACGCATCCACTCCCAATGCTCTGCCGTACCCGGCAATGGTCGTTTTTCTTTATCGCTCATCAAAGATCCTTATAGCAAAAATTTTCGCGTTGATCGAAAGAAAAGCCTCTGTTGCTATTCAGATAATGGTTTCTAACTTTTTCGTTAATGGGGTTCATTATTCGTAGCTGACTCGCACCGATTGCATCGGCATAAGCCTCTGCGGCAATGACAGTAATATCCAGCACCAAACCAGATAACGCCGTTTTTTGAGGTGCTGCCTCTATAAAATCCAAACGCAATCTATTGCCACTCCATGTAGGCCGCCCAAGCGCCAAACCACACAAGAAAAGCTCACGATGCCATATCGCCAACTCAAATCGTTTAGGATTAGCCCAAGCGTAGCTGCCTACACTTTGCATCCAAGGCCAATCAACACGTCTAAATGCTGAACCCTGCCAACTATTGGCTTGTACCTTAGCTTTAAAATCAATACCCGTGAGATTAACTTCATTTCGAACATTAACAGCTTGGCCAGCGCCATTTTTCATTACCAACGGCAACCCTGCCGCTGCAATTTCTAACGATTTAGCCCGAAGGAACTGGTATTTATCTTCGGTAGCCTTGTGCGTGTGCTTCATCTGCATTATTTAAAATTCCTATACTTAAACGTAGTGGCCAAGCATACCCGAACACAAATTATTTTCGGTGCCACGCTCATCACAAGTTTAAATATTTGTAGATAGTTGCTCGTGACACCTTGTAGCGCTTGGCAACCTCTGTGATTTCTATTTCCGGGTCTTTTACAAGCTGCCTTACTTCGCGTATCTGCTTGTCGTTAAGTGCTGGCTTACGGCCTCCCACGCGCCCACGCGCACGCGCAGCGGTTAACCCTGCCTTTGTTCGCTCCCGGATTAGGTTGCGCTCAAACTCTGCGAGAGCCGCAAATACATGAAATATCAGTTTGCCAGCCGCGCTACCTGTCTCAATGCGTTCGGTGATGCTTTGAAAACTAATACCGTCCGCTTCCAATTGGGTAATAACGCCAACTAAATCAGGTAGTGATCGCCCAAGCCTATCGAGTCGCCACACCACCAGCGTGTCGCCCGGGCGTAGTGCTTTACGGCAATGCTCAAGCTCTGGCCGTTCCGTATTTTTACCGCTGGCAGTCTCTTCATAGATAACGGCACAACCTACTTTTTTTAGGGCATCACGTTGGAGATCAAGGTTTTGATCATCGGTCGATACTCTGGCATATCCAATCAACTTAGCCATATGTTTAATTTACATAGATTATTAGATAAGTATTTATACACTTAAACAGGCATATTTGAAAGTTTTCACCACAAAAATCAAGTGTCTATTAAACGGTGGTTTTACAGACTATGTTGATAAATATTAAGGTTGTTGTGCAAGCAACCGGGTAACGTCTTGAATTCTTTTTACCCATTTTGCTGCGTTAGCGTCTCGCCACGAAATCAGCTCAAAAATACGGGTGTAATCTGCGCGTAATGGTCGAAGGAAAATTGGTTCATGGTGGGCGATTCTGTTTCTTAAATGCCTAATTTCAAAAATATCATCATTGATGCGTTTTCTAAGCTGGTCTTCGCTCAAAGTGGTGGGTGCATAAGGGAATACACTGTAAATATGATTTTTCCAAATAATGCCGTGGTGGTTTTGGGTAAACATCTTTTCCCAAAAAATAAACTTCAACTCTGCTACGACTTTACCCGCTGTCGGCTGCACTCTTGCTACATTTAGTAAGTCGCTTCTAGGCTTATAAAACCCGTGATTTGGCAAACTCTGAATAAACCCCTGATGGTGAGGCCAGTTCGATTGATACACGGCATCTAACCGCTCAACAACTGCATTACGAATGCTTATTTCAAGGACATGTAACGGTATCGTGAGAGCCGCCGAAAGCCGCAAATTCCACTGGTACAGCGCCAAGGCTTTTTGTGGGTTATTGGCACATGCTCTTAGATAGGTTGCAAAGCGGGGCTGTGAAAGAGTGTTAGGTATCGTTGCTAACTCGTTGATTGAAAAGGCCATTAAATCCTACTTAATCCAATAGTGTTTTATTATTGACTTTTTAGACCATACGCCCTATTCTGTCTATAGATGCTTTGAGATTGATCGCGAAAGCCTTCCCTCTTAGTGACAAGAAAATCTAAAAAACCCGCCCTAAAAAGCGGGTTTTTTTAGTTTATTGGGTCAAAGAAAAAGCCCGCTGCAGCGGGCTTTTTTTGGACGTTGCTTCCTGCAAAAACTAGAGCCTTTTCGCCTATGCAACGGGCGGGTTTTGGCTAAACCGTTGCTATGCTACCATAAATGAGATTATGTCGGTACATCACTAACAAACGGAATTCTTAAATGAAAAACCCTAACTTTGAATCATTGATAGTTATCTTGGCGGTAGTTGCTGGAACCTTCTTTTTAGCAAAGGTAGTAGGTATTAACGCAGGTATCGTGACGCTAATCTCGATAGCATGTATTTTGGGCTATGGAATCAGACGCACAATAAAAAATAGTAAGAATTAGCCAAGGGAGGAATGATGGCTAGATATTCCAAGAGAAAAAATGGGTATACGGTTCACTACGATTCATTGGAGGAAATGGAAGCCGACAATTTGCCTCCGGCAACTGGTGGCTTTGATCCAGTCCTCGCGCCAATCGCCTTTATAGTTGTACTGATAGTTTCCGTTATTTTTATCTCTAAATACCCTGCAATACCTACCGCCGTTAGGTTTGGCCTTTCGATTTTTGCGGCCACTTTCGCGGGTTATATAGCTTCTAAATTATCTGAATGGATTTGGGGCGCAATTTCGCTTGTTATCTTGGGAACCATGGCCTTGATTGTAGGCTCAATCATCTGGCACTTTGTGTAGCAGGATGGCCAACTGTGCGCAAGACCTCACACCTTGCAATTACGCCTAAAAAGGCCAAAATTGCAGGCCATAAAGCTGATATTTCACTTTATTTAATATTAAAACAACTTTATTTGGTATCAATGTTACGCCCAACTGTGCGCAGAACCTCTCACCTTAAAAAACTAAATAGCTTTTTAAAGAAGCTCTTTTTTGGTGGGGCTGCACGTCTTTCAGAATTGCGTTTGGTCATAAAAATGGTGGGCTCAAGCGGCAAAAGTTGATCTAATTCACCTTCATCGAAGGTGCATCTTCTCTTATTCACAAAAATCGAAGGCTCAAGGTATGTGTATGTATTAGGGGTCCTGTGGAAGAACCGACAAATTTGTAAAGTTTGGCTGAAGGACCAACCACTGATTAGTCTTCATGTTCATCATCGCGCCAGAAATGCTGTTTCACATGATCCTCCATGATCTTTGCCATAGCCTCCACATCAATATTCCCTCCACCTTTCTTGAAACTGTATCGGCCAGTGAACAAGGCGTGTGTCCAAGCAATCGGTGAAATGCGGGTAAACTCATCGATTATCCTTTGCGGAACGCCGTTGGCCAGCATCTTTTGGTACACGGAATTCAGAATCATACTGTTGTAGGCGACGATACAGTTAGCGACTAATCGGGCCGCATGCGCGCTGACCCGGTTTTCGACGATCCGTTTGCCCTGGAAGACACCATTGTATGTTTTTCGGATATTGCTCTGGAGCTGGTGATAGGCCTCAGTACGATTTCGCGCGCTACGGATCGCCTTTCTGAGTTCCATATCATCTATTAGGCTGAGCACATGGATACTCTTGAAGATCGTATTGTATTCAAACAGCGCTGCTTTTAGCCTGGCATAACGGGCATGGGAGTTGAGTTTGCGGATGATGTTGCTCTGGGTATTCTCCTGCATGATGAGTGACAGCAGAACCCGCATAACACCGCGCCGCTGAGAACGGATACGATCAACATTGATCACACCCTTCGGCTTGAATATGCCGGTGTCGTAGTCCAGCGGTTTGGCTGTATAGATATCGTCAGCAGCGTCTCGCACGTTCTTAATGCTGGGGACGTAATCCACATCGATGGAGTCCAGCGCAACAAAATTCAGCTGGTTCAATGAGTGGTTATCGCCCGTTACCCTATGAATAGCAATATCGGTTTTATTGCTGTAGATCATGTCGTAGAGCGAATGCCCTTCGTACTCGTTCAAACCGATATTCTTCGCATTGACTGCCACATAGTTGGCGAGCAGTGTGTAAAGTGAAATACCTCGGCCTTTGCCCAGGTACTTTCTGGAATAGCGAGACTGGATCGTGCTGTCCGTGGTAGCGAACTTCTGCCCGTCTGCATCAGCTAACACTTTGTCGTCCATGAGGTTCCATTGTTTGAAAATGGGTAGTGAGTGAATATGGTTACTGACAATGTCATTAGCGGCACACAGCGTATCCACCCGCACAAAATCCTCACGCATTGCACGTAATTGGCTGATTTCCAGATCAGACATATCAGCCATTTTCAGCGTGCCGAACCCAAACGCTTCTGATAATAAGCAGGCATTGATGGCTAATGGCAGCGGTTTTTTTCGTTTGGTGTAGCGGTCTTTCAAGTGAGTAAAACCACTCCACATGTCAATCTGATCACCAATGAACATTACGATGTTAGCAATCTCAACTTTGGGCAGGTTTTTAAAGAACGCATCGTCTAGCTTTTCAACACTGTCATAGAGCAGGCTCCAGTGTTGTTGCCCGGTCTTGGTTTCGCGCACGCTAAACCCCGGATTGGTGTTCTCGCGGATATTGTGAGTGGTTCGCGTCCAAGCATCATTCAGCTCCTGAAGAACCTCATCAAGCCGTTGATCGCAGTAGATGGGTATCTTGGCATAACCAAATTCCGTTGCGATATTCTCAACGTCATCAACCAGGGCATCATCCACCAGGTCGGCATCAATATCACAGTACGAGACACTGTCATTGCAATACAAGCGACCCCGTTCAATTTCATGGTAGATCTTCTGGTAGACAAAAAACTCGAACAAATACGGATCGATGTGTGTATCCGTAGGTAACTTCTTCAAGTAGGAGATCATATTTTTGGGAATGGTAAACCCCAGGTCATCGCAGATTTTCAAGTCTGATGCGCTCTTGCCACTGGCATAATGCGTTTTCAGCAGGTTGATCAATTCGCCGATGTAACTGTTTTTCTTGTAATACTCCAGCTTCACCGTTGTAAATATCGGGCGCAGGTACAACGCAAATATGCGAGACGATTTACCATAGTATTCCCACAAGGCCGCTTTCTTATCGAAGGATTTTCCTTCCAGAAATTCTGCTATGGCTGAAAACTGTTCTTTGGGTAGCATGCTGAAGGCCATTTCATTCAGCTCGCCCTGGCTCATGCTTGGGTTCCGATTTGGAAACCACTTCAAAAACTTCGCCAACTTGGGAAAGTCCGTGACTACCTTGGAGCTGTGCTCCATGTGTGCGATGGAGGCGTAGGTCTTGCCCGCATCCATGATCGCCCGCGTGTGATAGCAGAAACTCACCATCAGATTGTCCATGATCTGCTGGTAGCGGTGGTAGACAAAGCAGAGGGCATAAAGCCATTGTTGCGGTTTACTCAGCCTGCGCAGCCGGGACGCGGCATATTGCTCGGCAATGTCGGCATAGTAGCGAATGGCATTTTTTGATAAACATAGTGACGGAATAAATTCTTCAGCAAACTCATACAGCGCTTCAATTCTCAAGGCTTTATCCACTTCCGATTTGACAGCTGTATATTGAAAATCTTTCTGGTCGGCGCGAATGATGTTCAGTGCCGTAATTCCATCATCCCGATGCACCAACATCGCCAACTGCTCACTGATTGACGCTGGCAAAGAAGAGAATATCGCGCAAAGTCGTTGTTCCTCGGCGGTAAAGGCACGGCTGAACATATCCTGGAATGTTCGATAGGAGGGAATGACTAATTTCTGGTGGTCGAAAAACGCCAATAGCTGCCGGAAAGCACTGTGTCCTTTGGGGTAGTAGCGTAATAGATGACTGATGTGGGACTCTATTTCAGCGGCATAGTGCGGCGACCAGCTGCGGTAATCGAACAGTGACAAGATCTCCTGGCGTTGCTTGCGAGCATATTCACGCGATAGGGTACCTGTAAATTGTGCAGCGTCAGTGCTGCTGTAATAGGTTGCAACGATGTACTGGACATCGCTGCTGACGTTATCGAGCGAGAAACTGAAAAACTGTTGTTTTGCCTTGAAATAACCCATTTGCAAAATGAAGTGAATGCGGGTCTGGGTATTGCGGAATCCCTCAAGTGACGCTCGCTCTGCCGACGTTAATGAAAAATACAGGGCTTGTTCATGGGGATTAAATTCAGGGCGAGCATATAACTCTTCAACTTCCGTGCTGGATAACAGTTGAATGCGTTCGATGTTTTCCATAGCGCGCCCCTTAGACCACCTCGCGCCCGTCCAGATGGTTCATGGGCACCATGCGCTTGTGCAGTACGCCAAAAATCACTAATTGCTGGTTATGGATTATGTAATAAATTATGTGGCTGACATGGGGGTAGCTTAATACCTTCTCCCCAACGTCTGGCCTGGACTTGCCCAGGAAAGGCGTTTCAGTCAGCAAGCGAATGGTTTGGCGAAGTTCGGACAGGTATTTTTTCGATTGCGTTTCCCCCCATTGCTTGACGGTATATCGGCGAATGTCGATGAGGTCGGTCTGTGCGTCCGGTGTTAAGCGATAAGTTAACATTGGCAGGACTAATGATCTTTGGGAACATCGATGATGCCATCGGCAATGCCGCGAGCCAGCATCTCCATCAGTTTGGCAAATCGATAAAAGCCATCGTATTGCTGGCAGATATAATCCATTTGGATGCGTGACGTGCTGTCCATCACTCGCTTGAACGCCTCCATGTAGTCGAAGCACGTTTGCAAGAGTTGCGCATCGCCGGTTTCGTTGTGCGGAAACCGAAGGGCGTGTTCATGAATGATTTTTACCATGTGAAGTTGTTCTGGCTTAAGGTCAATGGCAGGCATTTTTTATCTCCGATAATCTAACCTGTTCCAGTTCTGCGCATGCTGAATGGCATGGTTGTCTAGTGGGACTCATCACTAACGATAAAGGCGTTGGCATCAAACACTTTTTCTGCTTGCTCCTTAAGCTCCTTTTTGTAAAGGCGCAGAGCAATAATGTCATTGAGTGAATCGGCTCCTTCGTCCGAATCTTCGCCATATTCCTCAACAATTTTCAGGAGTCTCTCCTCTCTTGCATGGAGTGATTTCCAGATTAAATTAAACGTACTTCTGTCAATTTTTAAATCGAGATCTTGCACTTTTTGCCGCACAGCTATGGATCGATCAGTTCATCGCTGGTATTGAAGACAGACTCATCAAACGAATTCGATGCCTCCTCTTTGAACCAGCGTTTTAAACCTCTCAGGTAGACCACGTCGTTACTGGCAAAAACCACCGCGTCACTTTCTTCATCACCAGTCTCGATAATATTAAGCAGTTTTTCTTCGCGATCATTCAAGGCTCGCCAAATGACGTTGCATTTCGTTTCATCCAGGGAAAATGTATGTTTTCTCATCGTTAGGCGCTCTTCTTCTTGAATACTTTTTGACAGCGGATGGCCAATTCTTCCAGCAATCCAACGTACTTGTGGTACGACATATTTTGCGCGGCACAGACATGGTAGTGCCCCGCGACATCAGGGTCTTTCCACAGCTTTAATCCGAAGGGCAATGGCGTACCTTCCTTGATTGTAAACGCTCAACCATTACCCTCTTGACCTGCAGCAATGCGACAGCAGACATAGCTAATCTCTCACAGAAAATGCAGACATTGGCGACTATTTTGCGACTGAGAAATCATTACAA
>JAYWHF010000089.1:0-4863 GCA_043777855.1 Gammaproteobacteria bacterium
CTTCGAGAGCAGCAACTATTACGATTAAGCGACGATACATTCTAGTCTTAGCACTCGTTATTTATGGCACTGGTTTGCTAACTCAGCACCTTATCTCCATCGCAGGCTTTACTCAAACCAATAACGGCGCCGATAACACACATCAACGCTGTGAAAAAAATACCGCTTCACCGCAAATTTTCAACAAAAACATAGCATCAGCTGCCAACAATCAAAGTGCAATACGAGCCCCTACGGCTGAAACAACCAACCAAAAAAATGCGCGCAATAAAAAAATTGACATCGCCACACTGATTCAAGAAATATTAGCGTTAGAGCGCAACGAACAACCCTACTCCGATATTCTTAGAAAAATTGACTCTCTTAGCCTTCACGAAAAACGTCAGCTGTTGGCTGCTGCTGCCACTGAAAATGGCACACATTCTTTCGACGCTATCATCGGTGCTATTTTGACAAAAATTGCTTTCGAGAACCCTGAGGAATCTGTTCGGCTATTTTCAGAATTGCCTGAAAAGCACCGTAAACAGCATGGCGTTAGCTTCGTCTATAATCTGGCGATGAGTGACTCAGGGGTTGCATGGGATTGGCTGAGCTCGCTGCAGGATGATCAAATCGTTCCTTCAGGTGACTTGTTAACATACCAAGCCAGTGTACTCAACACCATGGCCGGCGTTCCGGATACGCAGATAAAAGCTTTCGAAAATGCAAAACAAATTGCCAACAGCGAAAGAGCCGGGACATTAACAAATATCGTCATAAAACAAATTGCCCAAAGTAATATCGAACGAGCTGCAGAATTAGTGTTATCCCTTGAAACAAAAAACAGTACCGCGATGGACAGCCTACTCAACGTATGGATGCAAAAAGATTTTGAGGCATCTTATGCGTTTATCAACAGTCACCGGGACAGAATATCTCAACAGATGCTCAAGCAGATTTCCCAAGCTCTTCTATCTCGCGAAGACGCAACCGGTTTCCAAGCCTTTTATGACAATACTCAAAGTGTGAACACGAAAGACGAATTAGCTAATTCAGCGGCATCGCACTTTATGGGAAACGATGTAGAAGAATCTGCTCGATGGATTTCAAAAATTGTATCACCCGAAAAAAAGCTGCGCGCGAGCATCGGTGTAATTAGAAACACAAGCAATTCTCAAAGCGTGGATATGCAATTGGCATTCATTGACAAAATGTTTCCTGACAATGAAAGCCAGGCTCGCTTTCAACTCTACTTCTATGCCCTAAAAGAGCTGAGTAAGACTAACCCGGAAAGAGTCAGCAACATACTCAACTCTCTTAAAGAGAGCGACCCCGGCTTGCATGGATTTTTAAAGTCACAACTCTAACGACAAATTTGCCCCCCAGTACCGCAATTGTCGAAATTTTCTAGACACCTGTTTTGGGCTTCGCTGCAACGCTCAACACTCAAATCGCAGGGGCGCGTACCACTCTGGCAAACGCCAGCCGTACATTGCTCTACACCATCGCAGAACAAACCGTTATCGCACTGTGCATCGCTGCTGCAACCAGTACCAACACCTACACAAATTGCCTGATTTTCGTTACACGTGAGGCCGGGCGCAGCACAGGATCTTGGCCCTGCCATACACTGCCCTGCTACGCAGCTTTCTACACCGTCGCAAAAAATTCCATTACTGCATTGCGAATCGGTGGAACAGGCCGCGGTACCGCGAGGGCAGTAATCGCGATCCGCATCCAGAAATATCGGCACATAACCCATGTTGGCGACCTCGGCTATTTTTGATTCAATTCGCCTTGCGCATACATCCGAATTAAATATGCTCGTGAAATAACTGCAACTCACTGTCGCTTTTTTCACTTTATTGTAACGCAGTGGCTGTTGGGCGCAGCTAGTGTCTTGTAACAAATCCACGGCGTAAATTTCTACATCAACGTTAAAGAGATGCCTATCTATATCGAGATGACAAATCAAACCCGGCGGTGTTGCCACTAAATTAGGCCTTGTCCAATTGGTACAATCGTCAGGATAATTTATTTCGAACCCCGGCTCACTTTCACGAGCACAACAGGTTTGACCACACGAATTTGATCCGCAGGTGTTGCAACTCGGATATAACCCTGGGCAACCGCCGACACCTTGAAGGCTATTCGAATCAGCTAATTGCACCGGAGATTCCTGCACCGAAAAAGCCCACCCACTAAAAAGCAATAACAGAATAAAAGTACAATTCAAAAAAAATTTCATAAGCGTACATCCTTTAGTCGTCGGAAATATTGAGTTGTCGAAAACATTTAATTATCAGGAATAATTAATTGCCTCGGAAATTTTTAAAGAAATACTAAAAAAGAAAATTAAAAAGCACGATAATTACTAGACAGAAGAAAAAAACGGCACGAGAATCGAAGCGACACAAGAACTAGCGAAAAAATACTAGCAGTAAGATATTTCATTAACAATAACAAAAAAAAATTTCGATAATTTCAACGACACAAATTTTAACTTCTACTTCATTAAAATACTAAAATTGTACTTAAGCGACAATCTAACTAAAGTACTGTAGAATTGTGCAATTATTCTTACAAAATTATTACCGTAGAATACAGCGGCCATTTATTAGCGAGAAACCCATGGGGCAACAGTTTAACGAATTAAGTCAAGAGCATATTGACTTCATCAGCACTCAAAAAATGTATTTTGTAGGCACCGCAACTGCAGATAGCCGAGTTAATATTTCACCCAAAGGCCAAGATTCTTTCAGGGTGTTAAATTCAAAGAGAGTTGCTTGGCTAAATGTGACAGGTAGCGGGAATGAGTCTTCTGCGCACGTTCAACGTGACCCGAGAATGACAATTATGTTCGCAGCATTTGAAGGCAAGCCCATTATTTTGAGAATTTACGGCAAAGCCCGAGTCATTCACAGAAATGATTCTGAATGGCTCGAGTATTTTTCTTTATTTCCTCAGCTACCAGGAACTCGACAAATATTTGAGGTTGAAATAGATCTGGTACAAAAATCGTGTGGCATGTCTGTGCCATTCTATGATTATGTGAGCGAGCGGGAGCAACTGAATGACTGGGCCATCGCGAAAGGAGAATCTGGTATGATTAACTACTGGAGGGAGAAAAACCAAATGTCGATAGATAAGATAGCGACTCATATTGTTGCGAAAAATCTCTAATTATTTTTCGCAACCAAAGGCACACTCGATAGCGCCAAATTTCCACCATCTTGGTTCACGTTATCTACTTCTCATCCCTTAAAAATCATCCCATAATTGTGTGACCCAGGTCACGCTTAGCTCGAAAGCAAATAATGAAACGCAGCCTTACAACATTCCCACATCATACAATGACTCTTATTGGGACGCTTTTAACAAAAAGTGGGAAAGAAAATTGGCGCGTGTCTGATATCTTGACGCAGAAATAGTGACTTATCTTCGGCTAGGACTCGGCCCAAACATTGACCAATTTGTTGATCTGATTGACTCAAAGACCTTGGCCTGAGCTGTTGTAACCGCCAACGAACCTGACGGTGGCATTTCACCTGAACCTAAAGCTCAAGCGCTGTGCTCAGTTACCTAAATAACCACAATAATTTGTAGTATGGGAGAGTTTTGTGAACCACGTTAGGCTGTTAAGCCCACTAAAAATAGTCCGTGTCAGCCTATGTGGCCTGACCTTGTTTGGGCTAATGGCCTGTGGAGGCGGGTCATCCGGAACTTCCGTTCCTACGCCTACCAGTGCAACCGGCGTAACTCCGTCTTCCGCCGCGATTGACCAACCGCTCTCGTCTGCCAGTTTGTCATCCGTTACTGCTAATACGTCATCGGCTTTAGCGCTGTCGAGTGCGGCTACATCAAGCACACTAACTGCTTCATCTATTGCTACATCCATAGAAAACCAACGATCAAGTCTTCCTGCGTCGAGCGCCGTAAGAGCAAGCGCCACACCTGCCAGTGCTTCAAGGGCAAGCCTTGTAGCATCAAGCCTCCTACCATCAAGCGCAGCACGGTCAAGCCTTGTACCCTCTAGCCTCGCGGCATCAAGCATTGCACTTTCGAGCGCAGCGAAATCAAGCCTTGCACCTGCAAGCTCAGTAAAATCTTCTCAAGCTTCCGTGAGTTCAGTAAGTTCGAGCCTTCCTGATAGACCACTTTCCAGTTCTGTGACAACAAACAGCTCGTCATCCACCATTGCCCTCGGCAGTATTGTTCCTCTGTTCAACGCATCGACCGTGCTTGAGCCCGAGTTGGTGAGAGATGAGGTTGATAGCCAAGGCCGTCCCTACTTAGCCACCTACTTTTCAGATCGTGGTCGCGACCGTCATGCAAAAGAAGAAGCGCCCGATCAAATCCGGCCCGGCATGACCGAGGCTCAGATGATGTTAGCGCTCGAAATTGGGTCCGGTTACGATCACTATCTTCCTCATTATTGGGAAGAGCGCACCGCCACCATTGTAATCAAAGACTATGTTGCCAAAGGCGGCAGCATGATTGACTTTGATCTCTATACCTTGACGCCGCTTGGGCCCAAAGACCTCAGAGTATGGTTTCAGGGCGCAGGCACGCTCGCTCAATTCTATGATAATGGGTACGTCGGCTTGGTCCCCGGTGAGTTAAATCACTATCGTCGTTCCTTGGGCGGAGGCGCGGTAACCTCCAACCCAAAATCAGGTAAGCAACTGCCCATTAACATTGGCGATCGAATGGAAGTTGAAGTTTCCCAATTTCTGGATCCACTTCAATTAACACCCAAGGACACCCGCAGCAATTACTATGGCACTACTTTCTTATACGTGGTCGGCGGCGGTACCGGCGATGATATGAATGGCATAGTGCCTTGGGTGGGCAAACCGACGGAAGATCGTTACCCTGACGGCC
>JAYWHF010000090.1:0-1731 GCA_043777855.1 Gammaproteobacteria bacterium
CTGCAACTTTTGGCCACGCATAGTGGGCGGCGAACTTCATCGCGTGGGTGCGGCGCTCTGTATAGGCTGCGTTGCCTTGCGCATGTAGATTCAACAGTGTCTCGACAATGGTGTTGTGATCGTCGCTCGCGTTAACAGTAAACCCGAGTTGCGATTGGGTGAACAGTTTTTGAAACGGCGGTATGTCGCTCAATAGCGGTGTAAGCCCGGCGCTCATCGCT
Source organism: Gammaproteobacteria bacterium (assembly GCA_043777855.1). Lineage (GTDB taxonomy): Bacteria > Pseudomonadota > Gammaproteobacteria > Pseudomonadales > Cellvibrionaceae > Cellvibrio. The sequence goes on from JAYWHF010000090.1 coordinate 222, forward strand.
TCAATGGCCGCTATGCCGAAGCCTTCGTGCTGGGAAAGGCACAGATAGTAACTGGCGTTTTGTAGCAGTTCGCGCAGCTGGTCTTCGGTGGGGTTGGCAACCAGTGTTACGTTGTTCTCCAAGTCCATTTGCTTAACCAAGGTTTGTAGTTCGCTCAGGCTATGATCATATTCGCGCCCGGCGATCGTAAAGTGCCAAGAGTCATCGCGGGATTTCAGTACAGAAAAAAGTTCCAGAGATTCGAGCAAGCCTTTGTTGGACGACCAACGTCCAAAATAAATCAGGTTGGGGGCAAGCGTCTTCGCGGCTTGGTTGGCGAACTTCTTTATGTCCACGCCGTTTTCAATAACTTGCAGTTTAGGCGTCGTCATGATTTGACTGAATAACTCGCCGTCGTTGGCGCTCGTTGCAATCACGCTGCTGTAGGCGGATGAACACAAGCGCGTAATCGTGTTGAAATAAGTTTGTTTGACGCGGGATGCAAAGCGCGTGTGAAAAAATCCGCCATGAGTGGAGAGGATTAGCGGCAAGCGGTGAATCCATTTAGTGGCGGCGAGAAAATCGTAGAAAAAATCGACCCCGTGAACATGAACGACATCGGTGCCCCGCAGTTGTCCCAATATACTTGGGCACAGGGGGTAACGGCTGGAGCCGTAATACGGCAACCTGACGACCTCAATACCGTCGATGATTTCGCGGGCGGGAAGCTGATCTTTCGCATTTCGAAAAAGGCGATTGAGTGTGATGATCTTTGTCTCATAGCCCTCGCGAATTTGATGCATGGCAATATTGCGCACTACTTCTTCCATTCCGCCCACAGAAGGTAAGTACTGACGCACGATGTGGGTCACCTTAATTTTCATAGCGGCGCTCTTTTGGGGGAGTTTTTAGGGCTAACAGAGGTGGTGTTTCCGCCTGATGAAAGTGCGGGCGAAAGGTGTGGCGGAAGTGCAAGAGAGTCATCCGGTAACGCGGGAGCCTTTAAACTCGTTCCGACTAAAAACCAAAGAATTCCGGCACTTTTAAGCGCAAATAGCGAGTAGCCACTCACGCAAAGTATCAAGGCTATGTAAACCGACGCAAAGGCGCGAAAGCGTTGGCTGCTTTCGTTGGGCATTTTGAGCAACCAAAAGCTAAACCAAAGCGCTAAACAGAGCGGCAATCCGAAGGTAGATATGACATAGGCGTAGCCTTGATCGGCAAAGTGTTCGCCGGGCGCATTGCCCAGTAGCATAGGTAGGTCGAAGTCCAGCAGTGACCGACCCGAGAGCGCCAAGCGGTCATGGAAATTGTCATCGCCCCGCTCGTGGGTTCCATAGCCCAGCGTTAGCAATAATCCGACAGCGGCAAAGGGCGCGAAGACGGCAAGGTTATTCGCTTTTCCCACTAGTAAGAGCCGCATGCCGATCATGATACTTACGGACATCAGTGCGAAACGGGAATCAGACAACACCATTAAAACGATGGCCGCCGCAACAAAAAAAGCCATTTTGTTGGTATCGGCTTTATC
>JAYWHF010000091.1:0-4858 GCA_043777855.1 Gammaproteobacteria bacterium
AATCTTATTTAGCTTCACAGCAATCGCCCTCGACGCGAAAATTGAACCGCTGAAACCAGCCGCCGTTCAGTCAAAAACCGCCATTGAAATTGTGAATCAACTGAGCAAGCACCACTATCGCCAGCAAGAGTTAAACGATAATTTAAGTTCGCGTTTTTTTGATGAGTACTTAAAAACTCTCGATAGCGCAAAAAATTTCTTAATCGCGTCAGATATTGCCGAATTCGATAAATATCGCAAAACCTTCGATGATGATTTTAAAGCAGGCAATCTTGATAACGGCTTTACCATCTACAATCGATTCAGTGAACGCTTCATCAATCGCCTTAATTTAGTTATCGAACAACTTGGAAGAAAAGACGCGGCCTTTGACTTCACTGTCGAGGAGTCGATAAATACTGACCGTAAAGATGAGGCTTGGCCTGCTAATAAAGAAGCAGCCGATAAGCTATGGCAGCAGTATATTAAATCCAGCTTACTCAGCTCCATGCTATCGGGCAAGTCTTTGGAAGAAAGCAAAACCACACTGCGCAAACGTTACACAAATCAATTGCGTAGAGTTAAGCAACAAACCGGCGAAGAAGCCTTTAGCGTCATGATGAACTCACTAAGCACACTCTACGATCCGCACACCAACTATTTATCACCAGAAAATTCAGAAAACTTCAACATTAGCATGTCCCTTTCATTACAAGGAATAGGCGCCGTATTGCAAAGCGATGAAGACTACACCAAGGTGATTAGTCTCGTTCCAGGAGGGCCAGCCGATAAGCAAGGCGAGCTCAAACCCAATGACAAAATCATTTCTATCGCTCAAGGCGTTAAAGGTGATTTTGATGATGTTGTCGGCTGGCGCTTAGACGAAGTCGTTAGAAAAATTCGCGGCGAGAAAGGCACTATTGTGCGGCTTGAAGTTATACCCGCGAACCCCGCGGCGACGGGCAACAAAACCATCACTATAAAACGTGAAACGGTAAAACTTGAAGATCAAGCAGCGAAAAAAGCCGTGTTCAGTGTTAACAAGGGTAAGCAAGTGTTTAAGATCGGCGTTATCGACATTCCAACCTTCTACATGGATTTTGAGGCATTTAATCGTCGCGACCCAAATTACAAAAGCACGACCCGCGATGTCTACAAACTATTAGATGAATTGCATAAAGAAAAAGTTGACGGCGTCATTATAGATTTGCGCGAAAATGGCGGCGGGTCTTTACCAGAGGCTGCCATGCTCACCAACCTTTTTATTGACCCGGGCCCGGTTGTTCAAATTCGTCAAAACGACGATACAATTTCTCGCGATTATCGCGCGACTACGCCAGCCGTTTATCGTGGCCCACTCATGATCATGACCAATCGCTTAAGCGCATCAGCCTCAGAAATTTTTGCGGGAGCGATACAGGATTACGGGCGCGGCATCATCGTCGGGTCGACAACCTTCGGCAAGGGCACAGTGCAAACCATGATGCCCATAGAGAAAGGCGAAGGCGATTTAAAAATTACACAATCCAAATTTTATCGGGTATCAGGTGACAGCACTCAACATCGTGGCGTCATACCTGACATCGAATTCCCAACGTTGCTTAACACCAAAGAAATTGGCGAAAGTAGTTATGACAATGCGCTGCCCTGGGATCAGATCCACGCCGCACCTCACGATACTTACTTCAATATTGGCAGCTATGTGCCAGAATTAAATCCCGCTCACCAAGAGCGTATGAAAACAGACCCTGATTTTATTTTCCTAAAACAACAAGCGTCTTTGTTTGAAGAACTCAACAATAAAAAATCTGTGTCTTTACGTTTGGCTACACGCCAGCAAGAACAACAAAAAATAGAGCAACGCACCTTGGATATGGAGAATCAGAAACGCAAAGCGAAAGGCCAACCGGTCTATGCAAACTATGCAGCCTACAAAGTCAAAGAGTTAAAGAATGACGAGGATGCACCAGACGAACCCAAGAAAAAAGAACTGGAGCCCGAAAAGGATCCCTACTTGATCGAGTCAGGACGAATAATGGGCGACTTCATTCAACAAATCAAAAAACAAACTGAGGGCAAGGTCGCCAAACATTGAAGCACGGCGCCGCAGCCTTTCAGTATTAACATCAAACCCGAGTCATGCTCGGGTTTTTTAATCCCGGAATAAATTGACATGAAAGCTATCTCGTTTAATGTAAACAGTATTCGTATGCGCTTGCATCAACTGCAGGCCGTTATTGACAATCATCAACCAGACTTTATTGGCCTCCAAGAAACCAAAGTAAACGACCCCGACTTTCCTTTAGCTGACATTGAAAAATTGGGTTACCACTTTGTGTTTCACGGACAAAAAACTCACTACGGCGTTGCCCTACTCTCAAAACATCCTTTCAAGAAAACCATTAAAGGCTTTCCTCAAGACGATGAAAGCGCGCAACGTCGATTTATTGGCGGCGTATTTGATTCGCCTTTTGGGGGAGAAGTTACGGTTCTCAACGGTTACTTTCCACAAGGAGAAAGCCGTGATCACGCCATTAAATTTCCAGCAAAGGAAAAATATTATTCGGACCTGATGAAATACTTAAACGACGAATTTAATCCGGAACAGCAACTCATTCTGATGGGCGACATGAATATTTCACATCAGGATTGCGATATTGGTATCGGCGAAGAAAATCGCAAACGCTGGCTACGCACAGGCAAATGCAGCTTCTTACCCGAAGAGCGCGTGTGGTTAAACGATTTATTAGGTTGGGGATTAAAAGATACGTTTCGCGAAGCAAACCCATCAACGTCCGATATCTTTAGTTGGTTTGACTATCGCAGTGCCGGCTTTGAAGACAACCCTAAGCGCGGCTTACGGATTGATTTAATTTTAGCGACTCAACCCTTACAAGCAAGATGCAGTGACACGGGTGTCGACTACACCATCCGCGGCATGGACAAGTCTTCTGACCACTGCCCAGTTTGGGCAAACTTCAAATAATCCGGCCAATGAAAACCTTCATCTATGGAAAGAGTTGTCATGATTTCTACGCTGATGACTCGCTAGTTTATTTGTGGAATGCGATGTCCAATAGCTGCAGCTCACTGGTAGATTTTTCACTACTCCGAATCGCCAGATAAAGATCTTGAATGCCATTTTGGGCTTGCAGTTTTAGGGAGCTGCGCACATAGCTTTCCAATATTTTTCCAGACATCTCGCCAGACGCCAACACTGTGCCTGTATCAGACCCCAAACGCACCTCAAATTGCCATGTTACGTATTGTTTAGTTACCCAAGCGCCGATGCGCAAAGTATCGATATTACTAAGATCATAGTCGCCTAAACGCAATGTTAGCCAATTACCGGTGGCGGGCACATTCAGCGTCCCTTTTTTCGAAAATTCATCCTGAACAATTAACTTACTCATTGAATAAGAATTCACAATAGACGCAAACGTTAAACGCGCCGGAATCAGCACTAGCGTCTTTTCCGCAGTGATAGGGCCGATACTACCCGCGCCTCTATCGGTATAGGCTGCACTGAACTCATATTTTTGTTCTGACAGATCTTTTGGCTCTTCGTTTGAATCATATATCTTCAGCAGTTGCGCATCCGGTGAAAGTAAAAGATCACCACTCAACGGCATTGATTTTTTTACGGTAGCCAACGCCAACACATAGGTTGCTAGGGCAATTCTGTCACTCTCGTTCAGCGTCGCAAACGCCGGCATATTCAACTCGCCCCAAGCACCATTTCCGCCTTTAGCAATTTTATTCGCTAAATATTGCACCGCATTTTTATCACTTTTGTACCGCGCCGCTACATCCTTAAACGCGGGGCCAACAATCTTTACGTCGTTAGCGTGACAACTCGTACAACTATTTTCCCGTATTATTTCTTGGGCTTGTGTTTCAACATCCGCTGTTTGATGTCCCTCGGCCGACTTAGCATTGTCTCTTTTTTGCATACCGAAATTAATGGCTACAGTTCCTACATCAGCTTTTTGCAAGTTACTGTCTTTAATTTCTCCATCTTCCTTGTCATTAATTGCTACTGAATATTTTAGTGATTTAGTGCTCGGCCAATAAAAAGTTTGATTGCCGTCAATACGCACTTCTATTTTTGCCGGTTCATTGCCTACTTGAATGTCTGCATCTATTGTTGCACTTGCACCAGAAAGATCTTTTACCCGCAGTGTCAGCACGTAATTGCCGGGCTCGGTGAGATTAATTTTCTGTTGCTCACTCTCACCAATAACCGAAGCTTTTGATTTATCATTTTTAGGCCTTATAGACCAGGAAAAAGTTAGCTTATCCCCATCTAAATCGAAGGACTGTTGTGCGTTGGCAACAGCCGTGAAAGGCGCGGCCCCTTGAGATTTTTCCATAGAAATTTTTGCTTCAGGCGGACGATTGCCATTACCAACGAACTCAATCCTCGACAAACGCGCGTCAGGGTTTGCTTTAAACCATGCAGAACCATACTCAAGAGTATACAAAGTGCCGTCCGGTGAGAAGCGTGCATCAATAATCAACACGTAGGGAATTTGAGGTGCAAAAGGTTCAATTTTTAAAACGCGGCCAAACTCATCAAAGCTCACCGCCTTGATCCAATTTCGCATGAAATCCGCAATAAATAACTTGTTGTTAAAGTAAGTCGGATACCGACCTTCACTGGCCGGATAATCCTCTGCATGAAATACATCGGCGACTAATGCAGTTCGGCCGCCTTTACCTAACTCAGGGAAATCATCAGAAATTCCATAGGGGTACCATAGCAACGGGCGTTGTGCGGGAGGAAGCTGCTTTAAACCTGAATTGTGCGGCGAATTATTTATGGGCGCGAGCGGATTGAACATTTTTTCGGATTTATGTATCGTGAAATCGTAATCCA
>JAYWHF010000092.1:0-4852 GCA_043777855.1 Gammaproteobacteria bacterium
TTGGCATTGTGCAAACCATCGCCTTGCTCGCTGAATTCTTTGTGCCGCTCAATCGCTACGTGAGCCAGGGTGCGCACACACCACTCAGGCTTGAGACCAACGACTTGCCATCGCTGTTGTTAGATACATTGCCTCTATTGCGCTTTCTGGGCATTCGCATGCTCCTGCCGAAATCCCTCGAAAATCTGTTGCGTCCACGCCTTTCGATGCAGATCAAAGGCGCTACTGTCGCTACTGATGCTTTTTTAAAAGCGGATGATATTTTTAGTTTTGATTGGAAAATTGCCGTCGGCGATCACCTGTTATCGCGCCAAGAATTTGAAGCTTTGCTGAAATCCGCAACCAGCATTGTCCGGTTTAAAGGTGAGTATGTGTATCTTGATGCGCGGGCTATCGAACAATTACACACACAATTAGCCAAGCCACCTGTACTTTCGGGCGCTGAACTTTTGCGGGTTGCACTGGCCGGGGAATACGGTGGTGCCGCTGTTGGCTTGGATAAAGCTGCATTACACCTGATCAAACAACTCACTGACATTAAAGACATCGCCTTACCCAAAGGTTTGCAGGCGACACTAAGACCTTATCAGCTTCGCGGGTACGCATGGTTGTATCGCAATGCCCGCAGTGGGCTCGGCAGCGTTATTGCCGATGATATGGGCTCGGGTAAAACTTTGCAGGTCATCACCACTATCCTCAAGCTCAAAGAAGAGAAAGCATTAGCCAGCGCTAAAACCCTGGTCATTGTGCCGACAACGTTACTGACGAACTGGCAAAAGGAATTGCAGCGTTTTGCGCCGAGTTTGACCGTAGGTGTATTTCACGGCAGTAAACGCGAGTTGGTGTCCGAGCGCCCCGACGTGCTACTTACCACCTTGGGTGTGATACGCAAAGCCGCCGCATCGCTCAACACATTAGCCTGGGCAGTCGTGATTGTCGATGAAGCACAGCAGATAAAAAATGCCGGTACCGCCCAAACCAAAGCGGCTAAAGCCATTCCCGCACGCAGCTTTATTGCCATGAGCGGCACTCCTGTGGAAAACCGTTTAACTGACTATTGGAGCATCATGGATTTCGCGAATCCAGGCTTTTTAGGCAACCTCACTCAATTTGTGCGTGATTATGCCAAACCCATCCAAAACACCGGTGACCAAACCATCGTCACGCGCTTAAAAAAAGTAACGGCGCCTTTTTTACTGCGGCGCTTAAAATCTGACAAATCCATTATCAATGATTTACCCGACAAAATTGAACAGGATCAATTTTGCTCGCTCAGTGATACTCAAGTGGCTCTCTATCAGTCGATTGTTGACGCAGGATTAAGCACCATCGCAGGGGAATCGGATACCTTCAAACGCCAGGGCTTAGTCCTGCAGATGATTCTGGCACTCAAGCAGATTTGTAACCACCCGGCCAATTATCTCAAACAAGGCAGTGACGATGCGCTCGCCTCCGGCAAAGTCGAACGGTTATTTGACCTTTTAGATGAAATTGATAGCAACCATGAAAAAGTGTTGCTGTTCACTCAATTTCGCGAAATGGGCGAGTTACTCCGTGTTTGGTTACACACGCGCTACGGGCGCGAACCCTTATTTTTGCACGGCGGTGTAAGCCGAGCACAACGCGATAGCATGGTGGAGCGTTTCCAGGAAGATCGCACGGAGCGGGTGTTCATACTGTCGCTCAAAGCGGGTGGTACGGGGCTCAATCTTACCGCTGCGTCCAATGTTATCCATTTTGACTTGTGGTGGAACCCTGCGGTAGAAGCGCAGGCCACAGACAGAGCCTATCGAATTGGCCAACAGCAAAATGTGCAAGTCCATCGCTTCATTACCCGCGCCACTTTTGAAGAGCGTATCAACGACATGATTCAACACAAAAAAGCGCTCGCCGATCTTACCGTTGGCACCGGTGAGCAATGGATTGGACAATTGAGTAGTCGTGAATTAAAAGAGCTGTTTGTCTACAGCTCGGACAATGTACGCTAGCATCTGTAGGTGTGAGTGTATTTTTGGCAGGTTAAGGGTTTGAGGGGTCTGTTAAGGCTTGTGCGTTCAAGGTCCAGCCTTGATAATGCCTCACTTTCTACGTTAGGTGGCCTCATTTATCACAGCGGTGGTAAAAAGAGTTAATCGCCATAAAAGCATTTAGGAAAACAACTAATCCTGGAATCTATAATTTATGGTAGATACAACGGCAAGCCCATCGTTCAGTCATGAAAGTTTGATGGAAGTTCGTGACTATGAATGTGATATGGCTGATGGCGTTAATAATTCTGTGTATCTTAATTATCTTGAGCATGCACGCCATTCTTTACTGAAACAAAACGGTATCGACTTTGCTGAATTAGCTCGCCAAAAAATCGGATTAGTGGTTGTTAGGGCTGAGGTTGATTTTATGAAATCACTGATCAGTGGTGATAAATTTGTCGTAAAAACACTTATTCAACGAGTATCCAAGTTGAGATTTGAATTTGCCCAGGACATTTTTCGTTTGCCAGATAATGTGTTGGTCCTCAGAGCGAAAATAACCGGCGTGCCGATTAATGCGGACGGTAAACCACGGTTAACACCAGAATTGGAAAAGTTAATCCTAGCGTTGTGCCCAACAATTTTAAAATAAAAATCCTTTGGTGCGTTTAATGCCCCATGATCTCTCCCAAGACGTAAGGAAAGTATTGGCGCTCGCTCCATGTTTCGTAAGGAAAGCCCGCGCTGAGTGCAACGACTCGATAATTTGGCTGCGGCCCTAATCCAAGGGCCATAGAAATTAAAACATTGCGAAGGGAATCAAAATCACTACTGCGCATCTGCATAACACGTTTTCCAATGCTAATTTTCTTCCCCATTAATTAAATTGCGTTTTGAAAAAATGTCATATAAAACCCAAAAAAATGAGCAATATGCAAAAACGAAGTTAACTACAACACCTCCAACAAAAAATCTGCTGTCGGTAAATTCATATATAGCTATGCATGCTATTTCAATAACACCGCAGGATAGAAAGAACTGAATTGAAACAGGTAATGCCATAAATCCTGAAATGTAATATCGCATAGGATTTGGTAATCTCTTTAATTCAGTGTGCATACCCTATTCTCCTGGTTCCGGTTTGTTTTTCAATTACTTGCTTTGTTAGTTTCGAGTGTTTTTTCACATACTTGCACAAACGCGGCATCACGCTTGCTTTGTGCATTTTCCAATTACCTTGAAATGCATCTATGTACGGAGTATGAAGTTCTCAATTGGCATAACCTCGTCCCATGTTAGAATTCGATCTGGGTGTAAATTGTTTAGTATCCGCAAAGAGTCAACAACGGCGCCCAACATATCGAGTTCTGTTTCCATTTCTTCTGGTAAATCGCCGCTATTGGATTGTTCTATTAGAGGATCACATTTACACTGCAATTGCTCCTGAACTTTTTCAGATAAGTTAAATAGCTTCTCAGCGTTACTAGTATTACCTCTTATTAATTCGCGGGAATATCCGAAAATAATTTCAAACTCTTCTAAATATGCTTCGTATCCTACGCAAGATTCAGCTAGATATTCGACTCTGTTCTCGAGTTTCTCATGATCATAACCGTAGAGGTCCGAGATAAACCTTTGCTGTTTTTTTGTGTATTTAATCATTGTCGAGTCACCTAGCTGCACTGTGGGCAAGGTTTGCCACGCTTATTTTCACCGACAGATTTATTGTCATCAATCCAGTCAGTATTATGGCCACACTTATAACACTCAAACTGTATAACTTTACCCGAGTTGCCTTGACCATTTTACAATTTACTCCGGTACTTAACCGAAACTCTTAACGGGAAGAACCGTTTAAACCTATTGATATGATAGAAATGATTTCTTTCAGCAGCGCTTTCTTTTTGTTTAAATACTTAGAATCGCTTTTTGAAAGCTCAGCCTCAATCCTAATTTGTCCATGACCAACATCAATTAGTATTATTTGGCCAATTTCTCCTAGAGTACTGTGCTCAAATGCGAGGCAGCGCCCTCGATGATCGTATCCGTGCTTCGCTGTGACGCCATTGGGCAAATCCTCAGGACGCAAACGTTTAAGTCATGGTCTTATTTCCTTCTGCCAGTCACCTTCCTGTTCGAGCTTCCGCTTTTCTTTCCCCAAGGTTTCAAGTCCTTTCGTTGTAGTTGCCGAGCGTTGGATTTTGTGAACATATGGCTGCGGCCCAGAATAAACACCTTCATTCATCTCTCGCGATCGTCTATCCATTACATCGAGAAGCAGATCGAAAATCTTACGAGCGTCATTAAATAAATTTTGTTTCTCACTTTCAACGAAGTGTTTCCCAAGTCCTTTGCTCAGCATTACTTCAAAATGCCCATCAACTAGTATGTTGCCATCCATGATTATTTCGCTCTTACACAAATCTTTATAACGCAATAAGGTTTTACTACAGGCTTGAGCAAGCGGTTGCATTTCTTCATCAATCTCTGGATACATATCTTCAGCTATTGACTCGTTTAAAACAAAACTAATAGAGTTTTTCCGAAGCACAAATCGGAATAGAAATATGGAAACTTCATGGCCTGCCAAATTGAACATATTCAAATCACTCGTTGTAAGAATTGCTTTTACTCTCGCGATCAAGAGCTTCCATCAGATGTTTAGCGGAACGCAAGTGAGACTTATGACGGGATGAATTGCTGTAATGCTCGAGTCTCCAACCAGTTTCTTCTGCGCTATTAAATGCTTCGTCTCGATCACTTCCTTCAAAGATCTCTGTTTTAGGACTCTCATTCTCTTTGCAACTGGAACAGTCGCAAGAAAGTGCCAACATATATTGCAACTCGAATGGCATTTTCCAATTACCCTTTACGCTTATCGA
>JAYWHF010000093.1:0-1725 GCA_043777855.1 Gammaproteobacteria bacterium
TGTAGAGCGTAATGCGGCGTTTAGTTACTACGGCGAGAGCGACCCTAAGGGTGCTAGAGGTTTGCTCAAAACCGAAACAGTTGAACCGGGCAATCCCCTTGGTACTACTAAAACCTATGAATACGATGGCTTTGGCAACAAGGTCGCACTCATGGTGGCGTCCGCTGGCGCCACTGGAATAAGAACCACCAAGACGACCTACGACGCGAAGAGTCGTTATGTCCTATCTACGTCGAATGACTTGCATGAAGCTAAAGTAACCGCTCGTAACGAATTTGGTGCTGCAACGGCGGGCGAGGACATCAACAGTGTCTCAAGCCAAGTCTATTACGATGCCATGGGAGCCGAATACATGCGAACCGACGCGACCGGCACATGGAGCAAAACGACATCCGCTTTCTGTGTCAGTGGGGTTAGTTGCCCTAAAGGTGCAGCGTTTCGTACGTTAAAGCAAGTGGCTGGTGGAGGCAGTGCGATCGAGTATTTCGATATCTTAGGCCGAGTGATTCGTAGCAGCAAAGTGGGTTTTAACGGCAATGTTGTCAACGTGGATACTGAATATGACAACCTAAGCCGCGTTAAGCGCCAGTCAACCCCTTTCAACGACGGTGTTGCACCGGCAGGTTGGACCACCAACGACTATGACATTTTGGGCCGTGTAACTAAAGTGACCCAGCCGGACGGTTCCTTTATCACCAATACCTATAACCAGTACGAGACCACCCTTAAAAATCCCTTAAATCAAACGCGTATAGAAACGCGCAACGGCCTCGGTCAGTTGGTCAAGGTAACTGATTTCTTAGGGGGCACCATTACCTATGAATATGATGTTCAGGGTGGGCTTACCAAAGCCACGACTACATCCGAGGCTATCGGCACTGAACCGAGTGTTAGTGTTTCGGTGCGTATGTGCTATGACCTATTTGGCCGCAAAACCGCAATGCTGGATCCAGACAAAGGCGGCTTTAAGGCTGCCGTTGACGACGCTTCAGTTGCCTGTAGCTTGGTTACACCCGGCCGGGCAGGGTGGTGGACTTACACCTACAACGGTTTCGGTGAGCTCATTAATCAACGTGACCCCAAAAGCCAAGTCATTGGTATGTATTACGATAACCTAGGTCGCATGATCGGTCGCACAGATAACCGGGGGAACGGTAGCTTTGAGAGTTATACCCAGTGGTTTTACGAAAAAAATGTAGACGGCACTGCGGCGCCTATTAAAGGCAAGTTAACCGCGGTGGTCATGAATACTGACCCAGCGTTGACTGCCGCAAAAGTCACTACAGCCTTAATACTGGTATCGCCAGTTGCGCCCAATCCAATGCGAGTTGCCATAAAACTCTCTATAACTTCGATGTGTTTGCGCGCCCCACTGACACAACGGTTTTTTACCCCGGCAGCTCAAAAGCCTATACGTCACACGTCAAATACGATGATATTTTTGGCAGAGTTATCCGCGAGTATGACGCGCTGGATTTAACCCTCGTCGATACAAATGGCGTCAAATTACCCAGTGGTGTAGAGATTCTCTACAACGATTATGGTTATGCCTCGGCTACACGTGACATCGGCAGCGGTCAGCTTCTGCACGAAATAAAGCAGCAAAATGAACGTGGTCAGGTTACCGAGGAATACCGCGGCAATGGCTCAACAACACTTAACACCTACAACCCACTGACGGGCCAGTTGGAGCGTCAGCTTGCCAACAACGCCTTAGGTTTTAGC
>JAYWHF010000094.1:0-1724 GCA_043777855.1 Gammaproteobacteria bacterium
GAATAAATCACAAATGTCGCATTTATTTTCACACGGAGAAATGCCCTAGATTGTGTGATTATTGGCATCCGACATAGGCATCGCTCTGCTAATGAAAAACCGAAACCAACCTAAAAGGAAGACTTTTATGCACCCCAAATTGTTTAACCTCATTTCACGCTTTCCAGCACTGTCGATCACCTTGGCCATTGTTATTGTGCTGTACGCGCAGTTAGCCGTGACGAGGATTTTTTAACGCAGTGGTTGCCACAGCAATTGCGCAAAGCATTGTTGCTTCGCCAGCGGCTGTTAACCTTGGATATCGAGCCCACAAAAAAACCCCTGCCTCATTTATATAGGCAGGGGTTTATCGCCGAATAGCGTTAGTGATTAGGTTAAGGCGTGGCTCTTAACTCCACCCAGTTAATGTTAAACAGCCCACTTTGTACTTTGATACGGATTGTGTGCTTACCTTGACTGAGACTACCGAGGTTTGTACTCAGTGTTTTCCATGACTGCCAACCACCCGTACTATTAATAGTGAACGTATTACCCTTCGTGACGCCATCCACTTCGAGGGTAAACATGCCGCCACTTTGAATCGACGCAACCCGCACATCGGCGGTGTAGTTTTTTGTTGAGGTTACATTAACATCGTATTCCAGCCACTCGTTACCATCGATCCAACCCACGTTAAATCCGCCGCCAGCATCCGCCGCTGATTCAATATCCACATTGTCGTTGCGGAATTTTCCGCCCGTGTTACCGGCGGTTGTATCGTAGAAGCGGTTATAGCTTTCAGCCTGAAACTTACCGGGAATGGCGATGCCTGCGAGCGGCTGTAATTGTAGGTCTATCCAATTTAGATCAAAACCACCGCTGCCCACTTGTAAGCGAAGACGGTGTTTCCCGCTACTGAGATTACCTATTGCAAGGCTCGAGGTCTTCCAAACATTCCACCCCCCCGTTGCCGCAACCGAAACCGACGGAGTAACATTTGCACCATCGATTTGAAGTGTCACCTTGCCATTTCCTCCCAGCGCGGCCAGCCGCAAATTGGCAAGGTAACTACCCGCTTGAGCGATGTTTAGATCGTATTCTAACCATTCATTACCGTCAGTCCATCCCAGCACGTAACCCCCACCTACATCATCTGATGCGCGCAAATCCACATCATTATTGCGATAGACGCCACCTTGATTGCCAGAGGTGACATCGTAATACATCACATAGTCCTCCATCTCGACCTTGCCCGGAACGTTAAAGGTTTTACCGTTTCCACTACCGCCGAAAACGCTCAAGTCCCATTTTGGCCCGATCATCGAACAGCCCGCCTCACCTAGGTCAACGCGCCCTGGGCATTGCCCCGGAGACTCGTCTCCGGCATTATTTGCAGGCCCATTTCCACATTGAATATCGTTATAAACGGGGTTTTTACCCTGCCCGGGGCCGGCACCAATTCTATCGCAAACCTCTTTCACGGTCTTAGTACCCGCTGGCGTGCTAACCAGAAAGGTACCTATATCGTGGTCAAAGGTACTCGCGCAATAACACTTACCATTGGCGGAATAGCTGTCTGACCAGTTTGGCTGTGGCGTTATCGCAAAACTGCTCGCACTTGACACTAAAAAGGCAAGCAACAGAACGGGTCTCAAATGAAAACTCACTGTTTTCTTATCACTTAATTTTGATTGGCGCATGATCAAATCACTCACTAGTGTGAAAGTTGCCTATTTTTACTGCCC
>JAYWHF010000095.1:0-1720 GCA_043777855.1 Gammaproteobacteria bacterium
CATTACTAATGAGCTGATCGATAACTTGGCTTAAGCGCGCGGCATCGCCCCGTAAAAAACGAGGAACATCGGCTTTAATGTCATAAATGATACGAACCGCTTTATGAATGGCACTGATTTCAAATAACCGCGATATTTTTTCAAACAGCTGATCCAAATCGAAGTGAGAGTGCTCAAGAATAATTCTGCCGCTGTCGATTTTAGAGAAATCTAGCACTTCATTGATAATATGTAGCAGCGAATCTGAGGCGGAATTTAAACTGCCCAAATAACTTTTTTGTTGCTCATCAAGATTGGTATCTTTTAGTAAATAGCCAAGCCCAATAATTGCGTTCATGGGTGTACGAATTTCATGGCTCATGCGCGCTAAAAATTCACTTTTGGTTTTGTTAGCCATATCCGCCTGGGTTTTGGCTTCTAACAAATCTTCGCGCGCTAAAATAAAATCATTGATGTTATTGTTAAGGCCAACGCAGCGGGTTGGCTTGCCAAAATCATCGGGCTCGCAAAATTTCATTTTAGATTGCACCCAAACGACCTTGCCATTTTGGTGTTGCATGCGGTGCTGCAAATTTACATAGGTTTCGCCATTCTCTATCGCCGCATAGAGGCGCTGCATGACGGCATCGGTATCTTCACTGTATAAAAAATAATCATGCAGGGTAGTGAGGTTACCGGGTAAATCTTCGTAGTAATAACCCAGCATGCGCAAATAACTGCGGCTGAAATAAATTTTACCGCTAGCGATATTCCAATCCCACAGGCCATCGCTGCTGGCTTCAATCGCGTAATTAAAACGCGTATCGCGGTCGCTCAATTTGGTGAGTAATTGTTGACGATCATGCAAATTAAATAAGGCAGTGGCGATAAACATTAAGCGGTCGAGATCGCGGGTATACCAACCGCGTGGATCATCGCGATGCAACACCACAAAACCTTCCAGCAAGTTGTAGCGCAGAACCGGAACCAACAGCGAACTAAAAATATTGGCTTTACGCAGTGGCGCGGTGGCCTCGGCAACATCGGGATCAGCTGCAAGCAAGGCCACGGGTTTACCGGCATTTAAGCTCGCCGCTACGTGGGAATCTTTACGCCAAATACCGGTGAGCCAATTGGCCTCATGCAATTCTGGATTAGGTTTTTTTTGCCAACGCCCCAAGCAATGCCAAGAAGAAACAGAGACGCTCGCGGCACTGGCCGCACCTGCGTTGATACGCCAAAGGCTGCAATCAATGACATCAAATAATTTGCCAAGTTTTTCCAAAGCATCGCTGATATTGGCTTTGTCAGATTCAATCAATAGATATTGGCCAAAGGGAATTAACCAAGAATTTTTGATTAACCCGCCCTCAGGTGTGCGAGTGCCAATAGTATTGGCTTTTGAATGGCGCAGGCGTTCCTCTAAGAGGCTCACCTCTTTTTCGAGCTGCTGGATTCGTTGCTCCAGCGCTTCCTTGTTCTGAGAATTCAGATCGCGCTCGTTAGTCATACTTAGCTATGGCTACAAATTTGACAGCACTGCTGACAATGGACTGGTTTCCAGGAAATCCTTCAGCATTTTAGCTGCCATTCCCTACCTAAGACGGTGCGCTCAAACAGAAAGATGCTTGATCAAAAAACACACTGCCCAAGCCTAAAGGCTAGTTCACCTTGGTGTATTTACCAGAATAAAGATGAAAAATGCGCAAGATATCTGTCTTCTTAGAGAGAAGTTTAAGCG
>JAYWHF010000096.1:0-4818 GCA_043777855.1 Gammaproteobacteria bacterium
CATTAAGGTCTTGCGCGCCGCAAATTCAGCTCATTATGGTGGTAACCGTAAAATCGGCTCAGTAAGTGATGCGGTGTTTTTATTGGGCTATGCGATTGCAAAAAGTTTCGGTAAACATGGCATTCCCGTTATGCCTACAAGTATGGTTTTGGGATTGAAAGATTCACAGACAAAAGACGCACCAAAGATAACCGCGAGCGAAGAAAAGGAAATTCTTAACATGATAAAGGAAAAGGCCAGTCAAACAGATAACGATTGGGCTGAAAGTCGCCACCACTATTACATCACCGAAGAAAAACTATTTTTTGCGGCAAACATCACCAAACCCAATGTCATATCGCTCGATTCGGGAGTGCAATATATCTTTCTTGAGCAAGGTAACGGAAAGATACCGACAGCGCGCGATAAAATTACCGTGCATTACACGGGTGCATTGCTAGATGGCACCGAATTTGACAGCAGCTATAAACGCCATGCGCCGGACACCTTTAAACTAAGTGCGATGATTCCCGGATTTACGCAAGCGCTATTGCAAACGCCCGCCGGATCGAACCTGACTATCTACATTCCCGCCGCACTCGCCTACGGCGACAAAGGCAATGACTTCGTACCGCCTCATGCAGCGCTGATGTTTGAGGTGAAGTTGCTAGAAGTAAAGTAACACCTTTATAAATGCTACTTGCCCCCAGGTATTTATCCATCGCTTACCGATAAACTGAGGGTTAAAAATACCGCAGCGCCAAATTTATAATTCCTAGTATTTGAGCAATAGTGGTCTAATATTCAGAGACTCGAGTCAGTTTTATTACTTAGAAATGTCGCCACGCGGGCCCTTCACTTATGAATGAAGAACAAAATCACTATTGTGTAAACCTCATGGAGGTCAACAAAAAACACAGCGTGATAACAAGTCAAGCCGTTTATAATGACAAAGGCCTTTTGCTACTCGCGGAAGGTTCTGACATCAGCGAAAAGCGCGCGCAAATTTTGCTGCAACATAAATTGCTAAAACCACTCGAACACTGCGTCGGAATTGCGAGTAGTTACGATGCAAAAAAACTCTTTGGGCTGCTAAATAAGTTTGCTGAAAGTGTACCCAGCTTACATGAAGTTACGAAAAACGATGCCTACCAACGGGCGCTGCGAATGGCGTGCTTGTATTATGAAAGATTCCCACTGCTACAACAAAACTTAACCGTGCTAGCAGTGAGAGCAAGCGAGATCTACCACCAGGGAATTTATTGCGCCCTAGCCGGGCTCGCCATCGCCCTGAAATTAAACCTTAGTCAAACAGAACAGCAAACAACCTTTATCGCTGGTCTATTTCACGATATAGGTTTTTTGTACTTAGCACCCAAGCTACGCGATAAAAAACAGGGCTTCACCAATGAAGAGTGGAAAGCGTTTCAGGCTCATCCAATCATCGCCCAACGCTTTCTTGACTATGTTCCCAATCTACCAAAAGAAATAGGTAATGCGATTGTTGACCATCACGAAAGAATTGATGGCACGGGGTATCCACGGCAATTGTTTGGCGACAAATTATCAATGGCGAGCCAAATAATTTCGGCCTCGGATAATATTATTGCGAACTACAACCGCTACAAAGAATACGGCGATCATACCCACACTTTACTGCTCATCGCATTAAAACTAAGCGATAATATCTACTTTGAATCAGTCCACGACGCGACCCTGATATTGTTCAAATACCAGCCTGAAACCCATCTAGGCTTTTCTCAAAAAACACCTATCGCAAAACTAATTGCCCATCAAAAAATGCTACAACACCAATTTGAATACGTTAAGTTATTGGCTCAACAATTGAATATAAACTCTAAAAACCCTCAGGTTAGATCTGTCAATGCAGTTATGGGTAGACTGGGTATTGCCATTATTCGCAGCGGGATTTTGCAGCCTGAGCAAGCAACGTGGCTCGAAACATTTTCCACCAATCTCACATCTGAACAGCATCTCGCCCTTGCTGAAGTGGGCGTTATGCTTGATCAAATCTTCGATCAGTTAGTACACTTAAAAAACTTAATGGAACGTATTGTGGAAAGCATTCCAGAAACTGAAACGCAATTTAAAGAAGAAGCAGAACTCACACTAAGCCATATCGATTTGCAAGACCTATCCTAATGGGTTAATGGGTTTGTGATGCTTCACTCAACACCCTCTTCTATAAGAAAAAAACCCATGACTATTTTCCCGAACTTACCAAACAGAAAGCACAGCTTTACAGATATTTAATCATTTGTTGTTTATATTCTTCTGTCATAACACCACTGTGAAAACGAAACTCCGTATCCAGACTTTCTATGAGTGTTCTTTCGAGCTCAAGAAATACTGTGATGCGCGGCGTAATATCCTCTGCGCCAGCGGCTTTACGCGCGAGATGTAAATAGTCTTCATAGTGTCGCGCTTCAGACTTTAGCAACGACAAATAAAACTTCTTTAATTCATCATCTAAATGGGGTGCCAACTTAGAAAATCGTTCGCAGGAACGCGCTTCAATTATCGCCCCAACAATGAGGGTATCGACGAATCGCGCCGGTTCATGAGTACGAACAGGTTTTCGCAACTCCGACGCATAACGACAAGGAGTGATTTGTTCATAGGCGATTCCGCGGGACTCCATGATTTGCATAACCTGCTCGTAATGCCGCAACTCTTCGCGAGCAAGGCGGGACATTTTGTGCATCATGTCGAAATCACCCACGTACCGATACATGAGTGTAATTGCTGTAGAAGCTGCTTTTTTTTCACAGTTTGCGTGATCCAGCAACAACAAATTCGGTTGTTGCTTAGCGAACTCAATCCAAGCGTCAGGAGTTGGGCAATGCAAAAACTCTTGGATCCGATTGAGTGAATTCATAATTATCAGTTACTGACGATCAGACAGCGGCACGTTAAAGTGAGGGTTAATGTAGCGATCATGATAAGCACACGAGAGCGCATAATAATCCTGATCAATGTGTTCGCGAATATCAGTCAAGGGAATATTTTGCCAGGATGGTAACAACTCCACGCCGTAAAGGCTTAAATTATCAATTTGACTGGCGCCTGCGCGCAACAAATCAAATAGCCAGCAATAGGCGTTTTGTTCCGAGTTGAATGGCAGTTGTTGATGCTTAATTTGCGTTAACAATTTTTTTTCATCGACAACGTTAAATTTATTCTGCACCACTTGCGTTAAAAAACTTTCCAAGCGTTGCGCAATGACTAAACGCTGCTCGTGAGCGTAGGCATTCCAATCAATTACCTCATGAGAGAAGCGCTTACAGCCACGGCAAACCGAATCACCAATACCTGTTGAGCAGACGCCAATGCAGGGAGTTTTAACCGGTTTGAATAATTTCAATTTAGTACGCTGACCCGGTAACATCCAACTCTAATCGCCACAGCGAGCCCGCCCCGGTAATGTAAAGCGTTTTACCACGGTTCCCACCGAAGGCCGCATTGGTAACATTTGCATCTACTTTAATAGTCGCAATTTTTTCACCTGCCGGGTTAAATACCCGCAGCCTTTGCGCCGTATGTTCTGTCACATAAATATTGCCATAACAATCAACTGCCATGCCATCGGGAACAACCACACCGGTTACTAAATCTTTGCCGGCTTGAGGTACACCATTCACTACGGGATACGCGCGCAACACTCCATTTTCTCCACCTCCGGCGACGTAAAGCACATCACCCTTAGGCGACAGCGAGATCCCGTTGGGTTGGCTCATGGTGTCATCGACAACCGTGATAGATCCATCTGTAGAACGGCGATATACGCGAGTTTTTTCCTGTCCGCCTGGAGCCGCATCCTTTTGAAAGCTAGGGTCGGTGAAATAGATAGTGCCATCCGCAGCCAGCGTTAAATCATTGGGTGAATTAAAAGGATTGCCATTGAATGTTTCAGCCACCGACGAGCGTTCGCCCGTGGCAATCTTGTAACTTGAGATACCCTTGAACTTATGCGTCGCTGCCACTAAGTTGCCGTCGCCGTCTACCGCAAGCCCGTTACTGCCGCTATCTTTAATAGCCGTCACCACCTCGCCGTGCGCATCTAATCGTTGAATTTGAGACGGAAAACCAGTGCCAAAGGTAAAATCTGAAAAATAAAGCTCGCCTTTAATCCAAACAGGGCCTTCGTACAAACCCGGTTGAGCATTGACTTTGTCGGCGCTGGGAATGCGATCTGCAACAAGATCCCCCGCTGGCGCAAGACCGCTACAACTTTCTGTAATTGAAGCAACGGATTTGGGCGATTCCTCAGTTATTGCAGGAACGGATTTTTTTTTCTCGCAGGCTGACAATACAACCACAGAGGCGGCGACGGCGAAAAAAAAGATAGTTGTTCTCATAGTATTTCTCCTTTTGCTCGTTGCTATTTTATATTTATAGCAATTATTGATTAGCGAGCGTCGCCGCCCAAGGTGTTCGCTTTTAAGAACGATACTTATGTGGAACGAGTTTTAGGCAAATTCCCAGCGCACTATACCCGACTCTTGGCGCGCAAGAAAATACTAGCCCACGCAAAGAGAGCCATGGTGACCAACACGAAGAACGGGACTTGCCACAGCAACGAACTGCGCAGGGCAGCACCTGCCGGTTCATCTGGAAAACTCGCCAATAGGCCTGAAAACCCCAAACTAAAAAGACCATATCCAAGATTGAACACCAAACCCTTGACAGAAAGCACTGTGGCCCGGCGGGACGAATCGGCCTCTTGATGCAACACGCGGCTAACGGTAAAGCCAAGAAAGCCCATGATCGTCATTAAAAGCATGGCAGGTACAATTCCGTATAGAGGCCATGTCGGCA
>JAYWHF010000097.1:0-4810 GCA_043777855.1 Gammaproteobacteria bacterium
AAAAACGTTGGAATTCAAAACGCCAGCTGTTTTAATGCAAGAAGAAATGGCGGCTTTAGCTGCTTAAATGGTTATGCACTTCGCAGTTGAATCCGCCCCAATAATTTTTGCGCTAACGAAGCATTTAGTAACTTTTCACATGTTGTTGAATCGATATTCAAAAAGCAACAAAGTAGAACAGTATGCAAAAAATCTCTCCTCATTTCATTTGCCTTATTGGGGCTAAAAAGAGCGTATTGCTCAGCATTTTACTTCCGCGGGCGGGTTAAAGGGCAGCTAGATGAAATGCTATTTTCTTCAGAAATAGAAGAATTTAAATCGGTATTAGAGGACACGCTATCCGTTTCGAAATGGGTATTCGACGTTTCAGAGGGTACGCACGTTAATTTGTTTACATCAAGAAATTTATTAATAGGCTACGACGTTAGAAATCAGCAGTTCTATATCGATTCAGCTGGTCAAGGCCATAAGCAGTTTTTCAATAATTTTCATGCGCTGCTATCCACCATTAGTAATTTGAATAGGGCTGAATTAATTGTTCAAGGTTACGATTTCACGCTGTACTTAAGTAAACTCAGTGAAACCATATCTTCTTTAGAAGCAGACTACCCCGGCCGCTCAGGTATAGGCGAAGCTGAAACGTCACAATATAACTAGTAAAGCAGGCATCGCTAACATGACCAAACAGCAGACAGAGCAGGATTTCGAGCTACTGCTTGAGTTGCGGAAAATAGCTAACTCAGCAATTCAAGATGATCTACAAAAAGAACATTTACTACGGCTATCCGTAATGTCTGGGTGCTACCAAATTTTCAGAAATAGTAACGGCGACCTCTTAGGCTATTTTGCGTGGGCCAATGTCATCAGAGAAACAGTCTCTCGACTTTACCGCAGTGGGGAGTACCCTTTTTATCCTTGCGAATGGTCAGAGGGAGGCGTGATGCTAATAATAGATGTTTGCTTCACTCCACATTTTTCAAGTGAAGCAAAAATAGCATTTAGAAGCTGCATCAAAAATAGACGGGCGATTACTTATAGAAAGGGCAATAGAATTAACTTATGGCTTAAGTGTTTTCGAAGATATTCTTCACACGTAAAATTCCTATAGCAAACATCGTAATTAAGGTTGGCGGTGCCCCATTTTTTCTGCAGAGGACCCCGCCTCCTGCTTGCAAAATTTATCAACAATTTTAGCGCGCGCACTGTATCGCGAGCCCCACATCCTCTTCATGGATAAAGCCACCAGTCATCTCGATGTGAATAACGAGTCAGTGGTGAATAGTCATATTAAACAACTCGATATCACTCGAGGATTGTTGCACAAAGACCGGAAACGGTCCGATATGCAGGAAGGCAGATCAATCTTGCTTGTCATGGTGACGAGTGAGTAATTTTTTAATCTACAATACTAAGGGTTTTTATTATGCGGAATTGAATATGCAAGAAATAAGTACAGTAGCAGGATTTCTTGCAGCCTAGATGTAATTATTAATAGGCATTTTGATTAGGCTGATTCATTAAATTAAATTTGTTAAAAAATTAGGAGCAGACAAAAAGTGAAAGTGACGGGGAAAAAAATACTCTATGCCATTTGCTTCGGCATATTGGGAGGGACAGTGTGGCAATTGATAGAAGTTGACACATGGTCAATCAGCACAGTTGTTAATTTAAAGCTATTGGGGCATATCATATTTTGTAGCGCCATCTCCTTTTTTAGCTCGTTAATTAATAGGTAGATTCACTAGTGCCGCTGAAAAGCTAAGCAGAAGATAACGCAAAATACTTGACGCAACCGAAAAACATCTCAATACTTGAACCTTATAATTTTCGCATTCACATCATCGACAACATCTCTCATCTGCCGCCTCTTGGCGCAAAAGGATTTTTATGTATCCTAAAATACTGCAAGCTCTCAAAAAAACTATTCTTATGTCATGTATTTTTACGGGCATGCTCGCCGCTTTCAATCCCATGGTTAACGCTGCTCAAAATCCTACACGCTTGCCCGCTGAAGCTTTTTACCGGATGCCGCTGCTATCACATGTTAAGCTATCGCCAGATGGGACGCATATCGTGGCGCTAAAGAATGTGGGGGAAACAACGGCAGTCATGACATTTAATATCGCTACTGGGGAGGCTTTTTATCCTGCAAAAACTGACAACATACAATATAAATTCAACTGGGTTGACTGGGCTAACAACGAACGCATCATGATGAGTATGCGTTTCGATAGCAAACAATTTGGTACCAGTGTTCGATTCATGGAAACGCGCTTGCTTGCTGTGGATGCAAATAAAACCTCCAAAATGATTACACTCAATAAGCCCAGAGACGATTCAGAAATCGCCGGTCAATTTCAAGATAATGTGATTGGCCGAATTCCCTCAGAGCCAGATACTATTTTGCTCGGCGTTGATCGCGAGACATGGGGTCACCCCGGCGTCTATAAAGTTAATGTTAACAATGGCAAATCGGTATTGATTAAGAGGGAAGACTCCACAATCAGAGAATGGTATGCCGATACACAAGGTGTTGTACGAGCCGGCGAAGGTTATAACGATAAAGATCAGCTGGTCATTATAAAAATTCTCGACCCCAAAACCAATAAGTGGGTTAAGGCTTGGGAATACACCGTCTTTGAGCAAACCGAAATTCATCCATTGGGTTTTGGTAAAGAAGTTTCAGAACTTTATTTACTCGCGGACCATGAAGGTCGCCAAGCGCTTTATAAAGCAGATTTATCTAAAGAGGGCTACCCATGGACGCTTATGCTAAGCGACCCACATTATGACGTTAGTGGTAGTTTAATCTACTCGCCGGTAACTCATGATGTTGTCGGTATTTATTACAATGACAACTCAAACAAAAGTGTTTTTTTCGATAACGAATTTAAAAAATTCCAAGCAGGTTTAGACAAAGCCCTACCGAATGCCACTAACTATATTGTCAGTATGAGTAAAGATACTCGAAAATACATTGTGTATAGCCAAGGCAATATTGCACCCGGAGCCTTCTATTTTGGCAACCGTGATACAAAAGAATTGAAATTTCTCAGCGATCTGTATCCAGAGCTTACTACAGATGTATTAGTGGAGAAGGAGCTGATGAAATACAAAGCGCGCGACGGGTTGGAACTGGAAGGGTATTTGTCGCGCCCTAAAAATAGCACCAGCAGGCCAATTGCCACGCTGATTTTTCCGCACGGCGGCCCCATGAGCGAAGATGGTAAAGGGTTTGATGAGTTCTCAGCATTTTTTACCAATATGGGCTATGCCGTATTTCAACCAAACTTTCGCGGCTCATCGGGGCGGGGCCACGATTTCATGATCAAAGCAGTAGGCGGTATGGGGCTTGCTATGCAAGATGACCTAGAAGATGCTGTGAAATTTCTCGCTGATCAAAAAATTACTGAACCGAAAAAAGTATGTATCGTCGGCGCAAGTTACGGTGGTTATGCGGCTTTGATGGGTGCTACAAAAACGCCGGATTTATTTCAGTGTGCCATTAGCTTCGCTGGGGTTTCTGACATTAAAAAGCTCCGCGACACTTCACGCTACTTCACTAATAAAAACACCATGCGCGAACAACTCGGCAACGATATTGATCAGCTCAAAAAGACATCGCCCGTCCGCATGGTAGACAAGATAAAAATCCCCATTTTACTGATTCACGGAAAAGATGATTCAGTAGTCCCTGTTGATCAAAGCCGAATGATGGCAAACGAACTGAAGGATCAACACAAAACCTATGAGTACATTGAATTGCCCGACGGCACACATAATTTAGATTATTTACCGCATCGCAAACAGACCTTTGAGGCGATTGAAACGTTCCTAAAAAAATATTTGCCTCTCTAGCAATATTTGCCTCCGGAAATCAGCGCGCATTAATTTTATTTTCAGCCACGCAAATGCAACGGCAGCGAACGAAAACGGCTGTACTCCCACTGATACTGCGTCGGCGCTAAACGCACACAAGCTTCTACACTGAGGTTTAGCCCTAACAAGGATTCACTTTTATTTTGACTGTAAATTTCTACCGCGACGGGCAAAAAGACAACCTTGAAACCTTCTTCTATACGAACTGCAATCGCTGAAACAACCCGGCACTGAGTTCGCTCAATCAGGGCATGCACTAAACTCATGGTCATCGCAGGGTGGCCAAAGAAAAAAACCGGCTCTGCGCCCGACCCCTTGTCAGGAACTTGATCGGGCAGAATCCCGACAATATCCCCTCTTCGCAATGCTTTTAGCAGCATTGCGACGCCTCGCGTGTTCGTTGGCGCCAAACTTATATTTAATTTGCTGCGTCCGGAAAAAATCAAATGATTTAATACCGGCAGGGCTAGCGGCTGATACAAGACGGTAAGCGGCGCAATAGTGGCGATATAAGGCCCAACCACTTCCCAGTTGCCAATGTGTGGCGCTAACACGAGCAAACCTTTGCCTTCCGCTAATTCAGCACGCAATATATCTTCGCCTTCGACAGCAACAATTTTTGCGCTCAACCAGCTCCACGAATTACCCCAAATAGCGCCCGCCTCGACAAAAGTTTTTGCAGTTTCTATTAGGCTTTCTCGGATAAAACACTGTGCTTGTTGTTCGCTGAATTCGGGAAAACACTTGTTCACATTTCGCAAAGTAATACCATAGCTGCGCCCCTTAATTAGCCATAAGCATGCGCCCAAAAAATGGCCACAGGCACGCGCAGCACCAAGAGACAGGCAACCAAAACATTTAAAAATAAACGAAACAATGGCGTTCTTCATGAAAAGTTGCGGGACCTAGATAGACTTTTATTATTTTTATG
>JAYWHF010000098.1:0-1709 GCA_043777855.1 Gammaproteobacteria bacterium
AGGTTAACTTTAAACAAAAGCCGATTTTCATGCACAGGAAAATCAAAAACGTCAGGCAAATCAGTTAGATAGTTCACTTTTCTTTTCCGAAAAAATGGACTCATCTTTACTCACTATTTTGGAAAAAAATTTAGGGTATAACCTGTTGGTATTTAAAACTTTAATAGAAAATCCGTGGAGTAAATTCGATTTTTGTTTAAAGTTAACCTAATGTCATTCACGTAATTGCGGCCTGTGCTGTGGTTGGTCTGCTTGTGAAAATATTGGGTATTACCACATTGTTGTGAGGCGTGATTTGATGTTATGCACCTTGTCAGTCCGTGCGGCGTCGTACGGACACCCCTTTTTTCACCGCGCATGATGAGCTTCAATTCCTCATTGGATGCTTGTTATGAAAACCTATATCGCATTAATTTCTTGTCTCATGTTAATGGTCACGCTCTTCGCGAGCTGCGAATCAAACAACTCTCATTCTGCGCAACGCAACATTGGTCACCGTAGTCAAATAGGCAGCGTGAGTAGTATTGAAATCATTGCTGTTACTTCACGGAATACCGGTGGCGGTGTTGTATTGGGTGCAGTGTTAGGAGGTGTTATTGGTCATCAAATGGGTGGTGGCCGCGGGCGCGATGTGACAACCGGGCTCGGGGCTATAGGTGGTGCAATTGCAGGAAACCAAATTGAAAAACACAACAGAAGCGACGACGAAATCTATCGCGTAACTGTAAATTTAGATAACGGCCGCACGCAACAGTTTGATTACCAGGAAATAGAAAACTTGCGAGTGGGTGACCGCGTACGAGTGGAACGGGGGCATCTTTATCAGCTTTAAATTAATCAGCCTATTTGAGGGTCAGTGGTAAGTGCGGAATTGCATTCAATTTACCCACCCAATTGCATCGGGTTTACCCAGTTGCCGCAAACGATTTACCCAGCGCAAACGAATACAACTTATCAATTTACCTGGCGAACCATTAGCACCTGGCTGTACCGTTTTAAAAAAAATGGTATGACCACGCTCGATAATAAAACCCGTGCCGATAAAAACACCTACCGGAAAATTCAAGTGAATGAATTGGCGGAAGCCATGAAGGAAATCTTATCCAGCTTTAGCCACAATAAAGTCGGCGTCACTCCCAAATCGGCACTCTATCGGCGACTCATTGATAAACACTATTTTCAGCGCAGCCAATTGTCGCCCACCACTTTCTATCGAATGGTGCGCGAGAACAAGTTACTCAAATCTGCGCTAAAGGGGTCGCGCTAAAGGCGCTAAAGGGGTCGTGGTGAATTATTTTTGATCGATGCATCTAAAAAAGTTTTTAACACGCAGAAATGAAAAGTTGAAGTCGGTGCATCAGCTCGTAGATTGCGGGTAAGCTTGCGCACCCCAACATGTTTGACTCATTAAACGTAAGTTATCGAATGCAGATATTTTTATTATTGCTTGAATATGATCTGTTGGGGTGCAGCGTTCGCAAGCTCACGCTTTACCCGCAACCTACGAGTTTGAATAAATAAATGACTGTTTTTAAAATTGTAGTCAGAGTAAATTTAAAAATTATTATTTTGTAATTAAAGCTAAAAATTTTACTTAGGTAAAAAAGTTTCGGCGGATTCAACCGCGAAGTGCATAACTGTTTAAGCAGCTAAAGCCGCCATTTCTTCTTGCATTAAAACAGCTGGCGTTTTGAATGCCAATGTTTTTC
>JAYWHF010000099.1:0-4807 GCA_043777855.1 Gammaproteobacteria bacterium
AACAAGGTCAACAATCCTTTGTAGTTGAGTATTTTCGGGGTCTTCACGGCGCATAAACCAAGCAAACATATCTTGATCTTCACACGCTAGAAGCTGCCAATAACTTTCTTTATCGGCTTGATCAAGACTAGGGTAGATGTTCTCCAAAAACGGCAGCAAAATCAAATCCAATTCCAGCATGCCGCGACGGCTACTCCAAAATAAACGATTTCTTTCCACACCGAGCACCCAAAGTTATGTCGACAATTAGAGGATTATACGGACTTCTGATCGCAAGAAGCTGAATCACCGTGGGGCCCGAAGATTATTTATTAGGATACACTTGGCACTTCGCAACTTGAGCTTAACGAACTTGAGTTTCGAGAGCTCGGGTTACGAGAGCTTGGGCTTATCAAGAATTTAGTTTTATCAAACCACTATTTGGAGTTTGTCACGTGTCCGACTGGAATGCTTTTTTACTCGCGCAAGGTGCCCACACAGGCCTGCAAAACACGGTCGATTTTAGTCTTCACGATATCACTACCGGCATGACTTACTTAATGCCGTTACCGCAACAAGGTTTACTGGCAGTTAATGGGCCGGATGCTGCAAAGTTTCTTCAAGGCCAAATAACCTGCGATGTACGTGAGTTAGAAAATAACACCACCCGACTAGGCGCACAATGCAATATCAAAGGCCGCATGCTGCTGTGCTTTCGCGCATTACAAACTCAGAGCGAGCAAATCGTTTTACGTATGCATCGCGACTTGGTCGGCAAGGGTATGACAAGCTTTGGCAAATACATTGTATTTTCTAAAGCCACATTAGCTGACCTGAGCCAAGACTTTCATTGCGTGGGAATTGCTGGTAGCCAGGCGTGTCAAATTGTCGAGGACACCTTTGGCATTCAGCTCAGCACCGACGACGATTGGAGCTACGCGGGTCAACATATCGTCATACGTATCAATGAAAATCGCTTTGAGTGTTGGCTAGCGCTGATAGACGCCAAAACGATTTGGGCTCAACTGGCGACGCGGTGTGAAAAAGTCAGCCAGCACGCTTGGACACTCCTCAATATTCAGGCAGGCCTCGGTGACATCACCCAAGAAACTTACGAGACCTTCACTCCGCAAGCCATTAACTTGCAGCTGGTGAACGGTATCAACTTTCGCAAAGGCTGTTACACCGGTCAGGAAATTGTGGCGCGGCTGCACTATCGCGGCAGCCTTAAACGCCACATGTACAGATTCGAGTTTGCGCTGACGGGCGATGGAGCGAACAGCGAGCTGCCCGCACCCGGTAGCGAGTTGCGTAATGACGACGGAAAAGTGATTGGCGAAGTTGTCATGGCGGCAAAGAAAAACAGCGATACGGGCGAGTTGCTGGCCAGCGTTGTAGACGATCAACGCATTGATGTGTTTCTCCCCAACAACCCACAGAAACTAAGCCTCCTCAGCTTACCTTATGCTATACCTACTCAAGATGTTGCGGGTTAACCCCTTACGCGAACTAACAACCATTCCATCCAGAGTAGAAAGCAGGTACTTCATGAGCCAAATAGCCGAGCGGGTTCGTCAGGACATTATTCATGCCATCAAGAACGATCAACTGGTGCTGCCAACGCTGCCAGAAGTTGCACTCAAAGTTCGCGAGGTTGCTGACGATCCTAACGCCGATATCGAAAAACTCGTTGCCGTCATTGGCAACGACGCGGCACTTAGCGCGCGCATCATCCGAGTGGCAAACAGCCCGTTGCTGCGCGCATCACGAGCCATCGAAGATTTAAAAACCGCCTTGATGCGTTTGGGCATTTCTTACACTTGCAACATTGCCACCGGCCTAGCCATGGAACAAATGTTTCAAGCTACATCAGACTTAGTGGACATGCGGATGCGCGAAGTCTGGAGCCGCTCAAGTGAAGTGGCCGGTATCAGCCACGTGCTTTGTAAGCACTACACCAAACTGCGCCCTGATCAGGCAACCTTAGCGGGATTAGTCCACAAAATTGGCGTCTTACCCATTTTGACTTACGCTGAAGACCACCCAGCCTTACTGAGCGATAGCTTGACACTGGACAGTGTTATCGATGAGTTACACGCGCCCATTGGCGACTTAATTCTGCAAGCGTGGGGTTTTCCGCAAGAGCTCGCGCGGATTCCGTCACAACACTTGGACTTTGCCCGCCAAATACCTAAAGCTGACTATGCAGATGTCGTGACTGTTGCCATGCTGCAGAGTCATGCGGGCCCCAATTCGTCTATGGCACACGTCGATTTAACACAGGTTACCGCTTTCGAACGCCTAGATCTGGACCCCAACATTCAAGTTGCGGAGGACGAAGATTTGTCCGCCGATTTAGAAGCCGCTATGGCGCTGCTCCTGTAAAAACTGCCTGCTCGCCGCGTGAAACCTTTCACCGGCTTAGCTCTCGCAAAGAACCTCGAACCAAGCACCTAGAGCAAACGCCAATCAATCGGCGTTTGTTGCCGATCTGCTAGATACTTATTCGCTTGCGAAAAATGCCCACACCCCATAAAACCTCTGTACGCCGATAAGGGCGACGGATGTGGCGCCGTCAAGACCAAGTGCTTTTTGTGGTTAATAAAGGGCGCTTTTTTTTGCGCGTAACTGCCCCACAATAAAAACACAACACCTTCGCGGTGCTGGTTCACCACATCAATTGCACGATCTGTAAATTGCTCCCAGCCCTGCCCTTGATGTGAGCCGGCCTTTGCCTGCTCCACCGTTAAGGTGGCATTGAGCAAAAGCACACCTTGCTCAGCCCAGCGTTGCAAGCAGCCATGATTTGGCGATGCAAAACCAAGATCGCGCTCAATTTCTTTAAACATATTTTTAAGTGAAGGAGGAACAACAACCCCCGGCTGCACCGAGAAACATAAACCATGAGCCTGATGGGCACCGTGATAAGGGTCTTGCCCAAGAATGACCACCTTCACCTGCTCCAGTGGGGTGGTATTGAAGGCGTTAAAGATCTGCTCAGCATCCGGGTAAACTGTTTTGCCCAGCTTTTTTTGCTGCAACAAAAACTGTTTTAACTGAAGCATGTACGGCAATTCAAATTCAGGCGCTAAGTATTTCAGCCAACTGGCGTGGAGGCTCATCAGATCTTTGGGTTTGGGCTCAAGCGTGGCCATAAAAAATCATCAACCTAATATAAGAAGGAATAGAAAAAATAAATGTGCGTGCAAAAACATCGCGCGGCCAACATTTTAGCCTGTGGAGCGTTTAATGTGCGCAGAAAGCCTTACCTTCAAAAAAAACCCTAGGGTTTCATGGGCGGCGATTAAAGCTCACAACCGGCAGACGGATTTTTAATGGCCAGTGACTTAACTTTTTTGTCGCGCAGGTTGTGATAGCCTGAGCTTCCCAGCTAAACTCTCGTGTGGCGACGCAAACACCGCCGCGCTAGTCTTAAGCCGATCAACGGAAAGAGCTCGACATTTTAAAACCAAACTAATACCAAACTAACACCAAACTAAAACTAACCACGAACACTAACCACGCAGCAGCAGGGAAGTATGAAAAAAATACTCATTAAAGACAGCAAAGGCGCCCTACTCCAGTTATCTACCGAGCTAGCTGGCAGCACAAACTCAAGCGCTGCAACCACCCGAACCCTACCAAAAGACATTAAGCTCGTGCCGCCTATGACGTGGGTAGATGTGTGGAAAACCTTGTTCTCCACAACGCCGCCTAACAGCCAAGAAAAGATTATAGAGGCGCTTAACGCCGCCTTAGTGGGGAAAAAACTCTTCTTAACCAGCTTACAGATGGACAGCAACTATCGCGCGAAAGGCGGTGCTAAAGGCAGCCCGGCCGAGGAACCTTCCCCTCAAAAAGCACCGGTAGAATCACACACCGTCGCCCCCGACACCAAAGAATCTCCGACCGAGGCGGGCGCTGTCAGTACCGCCACACCGGGCCGTGTTGGCAATGCCGCTGCGGGCGCCCCGTCTGTTGCCAATACCTGTACCAATGGCTGCCCTATCAGCATGGTATCCGGCGAAGAATTATTAAGCCTCACCGACTGCACCCTGCCCGGCCCGCTACCTTTTGCCTGGAAACGCACCTACCGCTCGGGCCACCATAACAACCTAGGGCTGGGCCACGGCTGGACCCACTCCGGCTGCGAGCGCCTTTACGAAGGCGATCTGCACGTGGAACTCAGCGATGACGAAGGCCGCACACTCATCTTCAAGCGCCCAAGGTTGAACCAGCGCAGCAAACTCATCAACGAACACATGGCGCTCGACGCCATCGCTTATGAAACCTATATCCTGCGGCAACACGGACAAGCTCACAAAGTCTTTACCCGCCTTGGGCAAACCGGTGTTTTTCGGCTCACACAGCTGCAACACCCGGCCTATAAACCCGCCACCTTGAGCGATGGCTCCAACGCCCAAGGCTTTGCGCTTTCATTTCATTACAACGCGCAAAATGCTCTGGCCCGCATTTCGAGCAATTGGGGGCTATCCCTTCTTTTAACCCGTGGCAATCAAGGGCAGATTACGCATGTTTTACTCGACAATGATGCCGCCAACGATCACATAACCCTCGCCAGATACAACTATAGCGACGACGGTGACCTTATACAGCAGCGTGATGGCGCAGGCCGTGGCGAAACCTATCGCTACCAGAACCATCTTTTTGCCCAGCGCACACTCGCCACGGGGTTCAGTTATTACTACGAATGGGATGCTGAAGAAGCCGGCGCGCGGTGCCTGCATACTTGGGGCGACAAGGGCATTTATGACTACCGTTTTGAGTGGGACACCGCGAACAACCGCACCCTATCAACCGACAGCCG
>JAYWHF010000100.1:0-13716 GCA_043777855.1 Gammaproteobacteria bacterium
GGTTTCGACGTAGGGCGAGAGAGTTTTGTTTTCGGTCGGGGCAACACGAACAAAAGGTACCGAGAGGTCTATGAGCGCCTGGATCACGGATAAGTTATCGGAGATTGGTGGTGTAAGCATAACGCCATCAATACGCTTGTCTCGAATGAGCTCAGATACTTCGTGGGAGAGATTAGTATCCTGATGATTACAAGGGTGAACAATAAGCTCATAGCCTTGCGGACGGCAGACATCAAGCACCCCCTCTTGAATATCAAGCACGTAATGCGCCGAGGGTATTCCGTAAAGCAAACCCAGCAAATAGGAACGCTTGCCCGCCAAGCTGCGCGCCGACATGTTAGGGCGATAATCCAGCTGAGCACTTGCCCCGAGCACGCGCTCACGCATCTCGGGGCGCACATTAGGCTCATTATTAAGTACTCGTGATACCGTCTTTATAGAGACGCCAGCGAGCGCTGCTACATCGTTAATCGTCGCTTTAGACACAAACACCCACCCCGTCAGACACTCTGCTCTTGCACAAAAATCGAATGTGTTCGATTACCCTTACATTAGCGACTTGGCCTACCTATTGGCGACTAACGCCTTTTTATACTTAACCCTGAGGCAAAACAAATAATATGACAGCACAGCAGGCTTGAATTATAGTACCGCGCACTTGCAAGACTGATTACAAAAAAGCCGACGCAAGCATACTAGAGACAAACATAACCGCTCAATAACAAAGACAATGAGGTAGACAATGACAAGTACTCCACGCAGCTCAACCGCCAACAGTGAGGCCAGCAAGTCTAATGGCGGCCTGATCTTAGCGCTAATTTATATCACAGTGCTTTTTTTCATTTGGGCATTCGTTACCAACTTGATTGATCCATTGGTGGCAAACACAAAGAAAGTATTTACGCTGACCGATGCTGAAACGCAACTCAACCAATTGGCGTTTTTTATCGCCTACGGCGTTATGTCAATCCCCGCCGCTTCCTACCTTTCAAAAAAGGGCTATGCGAACTCCATTATTCTTGGCTTACTCGGGATAGTCGCCGGTTGTTTGATCGCTTTTTCCACGACGTTTACCAATAGCTTCGAAACTATTTTGTTTGGTTTGTTTGTAGCGGCTTCCGGTATTACGCTGCTGCAAGTTGCCGCCAATCCTTTGATTGCGTCTATGGGAGACCCCAAAGGCGCGGCATTCCGCTTAAATCTCTCTCAGTCATTTAACTCTATGGGCGCATTTATTGGCGGAACTTTTGGGGCTAAATATTTGTTGGATGGCGAACTCTTCGCCAAAGACACCGTTATCACGCAAGAGATGAAAGACACAGGCTTGTCATTCGTGACATCGACCTATCTTTACCTTGCTATTGCTCTTGGCCTATTTACTCTCGCTGTCTTTTTAGTCCGCAAAACGATCGCCGCCCACGCGCCAAAAATATCTGAGCACTCTGAATCAGCCTTCTCCGCCCTAAAATCTAAATGGGCAAAACTGGGTGCGATCGCGATTTTTGTGTATGTGGGTGCCGAAGTTTGCGTTATTTCTGGGATGATCTTTTTCTTAGAGCAACCCCAAATTCTCAATGTATCTTCGCAAGTTGCAGGCTACATAGCGCCGTTCTTTATGTTATTTGCGATGGGCGGGCGCTTTGCCGGTTCCGCACTACTGCGTTACTACAGCGCAACTTCGATGCTTATTTTCGTGGCTTTAGGAGCAGTCGCCTTAACATCTATCGTTATTCTAACCTACCAATTGCCAGCGACACCCATCGGCGGGTCAGTGAATATTGGCGATTGGGCTGCGCCTTTAACGCTCGGGTTTATTCCCGGCATGGCAGCAGTTTTAATTGGTCTATTTAACTCAATAATGTTTCCCACCATTTTCACGCTGACACTTGAGCGCTCCTCCGCACCCGCTTCTTCAACGTCTGGGTTGATGTGTTTAGCCATTTGCGGTGGCGGCTTTATTTCCGTGCTCTATGGTTTTATTGTTGACCAACTTTTGGTGAATTTTTCTGTTGGAGCGCGCTCGCTGGCTTTTATAGTGCCACTGGCGTGCTACCTCTACGTACTGTGGTTTGCATTCGCCGCGAGAAAAGCGCCTACACATGCCATTCAAGAAGGTACTGTCGGAGCTCACTAAGCTGTTATAAGCAGCGCCTTGAAATAGCATCTAGAAAAAGCATTTAGAAAAAGCATCTAGAAACAGCGCCTAGAAAAAGCTCGTTAAAAAAAGCCTGGTCTCGAAAAAAGATCAGGCTTTTTTTTACCGTCCAAAAAGGCTGCCTGCCGCTACCGCGTTAAAACCTGCAAAGCCCCCGACAGATAAACCAAGGGTGCATTCCAATTAATCGCTACCTCATTACTCGCGTAAGAGCACTCGTGATCCACGTAAGATTTAGCGGGAATTTTCGTAGGGTAAGCAACCGGGCATTCCGACGCGTCTTGCTGATCCGGTTGCGGACCTCCAACCAAAAAGCCCGGCACGGGCGCAGCAACGGCATCCGCCCCTGATGGACGATGATGTGGATGCAACGTGGGCTTAGCGCCAAAGCCCGTTACAAATGAATAGCCCGTCGCATTGCGGCCCAGCAGATAATCCAATAGGGATTGTGCAGCATCGAGATATTGACGATTACCGTTCAAGCGAAATCCCTGAATCAACATCATCGCTTGATTCGCCGCTACGGCATTGCTTCCCCAGATAAAATCACTCACTTGCATAGGCACACCATACCCCGACGATTGCGCCTTAACTAACAAATCTGCCGCCAAACCGTCGATGCGCGACGCTATGAGCTGCTGATCCGCCAAAGCGGTTAGCTGAGTTCGGTGCTGGGCCAGAGACATCCACGCGAGGCCACGCACATCACTCCAAGAAGGAACGGTATTTTTTACCTCTGTAGAATTCATGGCGACGTAATAGCGGTTATTTTTCGTAGCGATATACAGCTCAGCGGCCGCCCAGGCAAATTCGTCGCTAAGCTTATTATCACCGTATTTACCTGTTTTTATATCGTCAGGCTGTTCGTAAATGACAGCCGAATGCCTGCTTGCCCACACCCAGGCTTTTTCGGCGGCAACCAGCATCTTTGCGGAATAGCCGGGGTAACTCGCGTTATAGGGCGCGAATACGCGGCTCGCCATCGCCATAACAGCAGCAAAGTTCAGCGCGGCAGCCGTCGTTTTTTGAACCACATAACGCGGCGCATTGACGTGGCTGGGCATGACAAACTGGCTGAAGTTCTTTTCCGTTAACTTATGATAAACACCTCCGTCATCAGGATCCTGCATGGCCAACATCCAGTCTAGATTCCAGAAAATCTCGTTCAGCAGGTCCGGCACGGCATCGCCACTTTCAGGAATATGTAAATTCTGTGCTGCATAGTAATCGGGGAAATGCTCAAACGCGGCGAGTAGCGTGTAAGTAGTGATGCCAGAATTGACCACGTACTTATTATAGTCGCCAGCATCGTACCAGCCCTTAGGCGCCGATATGGCAGTATCTACAGGACGCAATTGCGTGGCAGCAGACGCATGAACCAACACCTGGGTGTCGGCATGGCCCGCGGCCCGGGCGTAAACACCCGCGAATTGCTCGGTGAGCGCCATACCAGCGCGATTGTAATAAAACGCTTTAATCACGGCGCCATTCAACGCCACATACTCGTCGGCGGAAATGGAAAAAGGCGGTGAATCCGCCAAACCTTTTACGCGAATTCGATATTTACCCGGCGTTTTGAATTCGGAAAAATTCGCTAGCTTGACACTTTCCTGAGCGGGAACCCACTCCAGCGCAGCACCCAGAGGCGCATTGAAAACAGCAGCACCGCTTCTTTGATCAACTACGGAGAAGTTCTTGGCTGGCGTATCAGGAACCACTGCACGTTTTTGCGCATCCGGCAAAAACCCCAACTGATTCAGCTTAATGGCACCTACCGTTTCAACAACCGGCGTAACAGGCTCCTGAACCAGACTGCACGCACCCGTTAACAACATCAGGCTTAGCGTAAAAGTCAAACGCAACGAAGGAAAACACACGCGGGGAAAATAGAATTGCGACATAGGCGGCACATTGCTCATCAAAGTTTTATACAGCCAGAGGCTGCACGAGAAATACTTCCTAGAAGTTCGCCGTTCAAACAAGAAGTTCGCGGTCCAAACAAGAAGTTCGCGGCCAAACAACCGGCTTCCATCAGTGCATTATAGCGATGAATTTCCATTTCGCCGCATCGCTCACTTACGCTGAGGCCACGGAAGAATTGTCAATCAATGCGCCATATAATCCTTGCTTTTACCTCCCCAAATCTTTTAAATAGCCAGCTTCATCTAGCAGGCTCTCGCCCGTTACGTCAGCCTCGAGGGGCTCAGCGGGAAAGCGCATTAAAGAAGCACACCAAAGAAGCACAATATCATGTGCGCTGCCTGATTAAATGCACAAATATCAATTACGGATAGTCAACGGACGTTCTATGGCCTCACTTACAAACTCTCCTTTTGCAATCACCCAAAAACACCACTCGTTTCAATCTGTTAACTCCCTGCTGAGAAAACAATTTATGCCTAAACTGTTTCGTCAAACCATCGCGATTATTTTGTTCACTATTTTCAATAGCTGGGCAGCTGCTTCACAGTTTGTTGCCGTAAGCCCTGATATAAAAACTATTTCCGGGCTAGATACCGATGTGATGGTAACGGTTACACCCAACATCGCACAAATTAGCTATTCAAAATTGAGCAGCTTCTCGGTAGACCGCCCCTTAAAAATCATGAATACCAGCGACGCTCATGGCATAGCCAACGGCAAAGTAGCAAAGCTCATTGTCATTAATGCCGACTATATCAATCTGCTCAGCAGTATTGAGCTAGTTGGCGAAACAGCTGACCTGCTGTTAATTTCGAGCAATCAAAATTACAGCATCAATTGCGCTTCATGCTCATTCACAAATTTTGGCCGCGTAACCATCGCCTTAGCAACACCAACGCTCGACACTAACAACAACCCCGGCATACTTAACTTGTTAAGCGCAGGAACGCTAACCGTTAATAATTTATCAACATCGGTCGTTGCTTCTCTCGAACTGATTGCGAAAAGCGTTTCTGTCAATGGAAAAATCAATACCCAACTAAGAGCCTCTTACACCAGCGATGGAAGCTACCAAATCAACCCAAATGGTAGCTTGATTGTAGGCGCTGGCGGAGTAAATATTTTTGCGGGTTTCAATATAGATTATGCAACGCTCACACTAAAAAAACCTGTTGCCGGCGCGTCTTTAGTGCTGCCCAGTACCTGCGCAATCACCACACAGGCCGTACACATTGCATCAGCGGCACCTTTAATTTTGAGCGGCATCATAAACACCACGTCAGATGCAGTTTCCACGGCCAATTATCGTAGCCGCGTAGCGGCTATCGAAGAATCCATAGAAATCTACGCATTAAATGACAATACCGATATTTCACTCAATGGAACCTTAAGCTCCGATAATATTATCGACATTCAGGGCGCGGGCAATATCAATATCAACGGCAACATAAAAACGAAAACGTTAAAAATGATAGCCGGAAATAAAATCGTTCAGCGCGGAACCAGTGAGTTTATCTCCGCCGTCATCGCCGCCAGTGCGCTCGATAACAACGGCAAAATGATGGGGCGCACACTGCAAATAGCCACAAAACAAGAATTACAAAATCGCTTCGGTGGAAAATTATTAGCGGACGATATCCAACTGTCTTCGCAGTACGGTGCTGTGCGCAATGGCTCACAATACCCCTTTAAACCTAAAGATGACCTACCCTTAGTTTTGCGCCCCGATTCGCCGACTGATATTCATTTCGGTACCATTAACGGCATACCTTTTACTGGCGCCACTAAAGTTAGCGATTTAAGCGCGGCCATTCTCGGCAAAACGATTACGATCACAGCCGCAAGCAATGTAGAAAATATTAACCCCTATATTGAATACACCTTGGACACAAAAACTTGGGCCAACGGCGTTACATTTAACCAAGATAAAGCGTCCCAAGTGCAACTCGTGGCCGACAACACATTAAAAATTGGTTCAACCTCCTTCGTGCTTAATTCATCGGCCGTTATGGGCGTTAACAACCCCGAAGGTAAATTTATAATTTCAGCGCCTTACATTACCAATGAACGCTATAACACCCAAGCTGTGGTGCAACCATTCGAAAGCACCCCGGCTGGCAGCAACATAACAACAACCGGCACAGAATCGGCGCTGATGGTTTTCTCGCCACCGGGCATCATTTATTCTTTCTCTCCCTTAAGTTTTTACTTCACAATAAAAACCGGTGGCTTTATCAATAACACCGCCTATTTTGAAGTATTAAACAACGCGACTTTCACCAGCAATAGAACCGCAAACGAGCCTGAAACCAGCAAGGTCACCAGTATAGGTCTCGCACTTCAGCAACAGCTAAATGGTCAAACAATTACAAAAACTTGGACGCTACGTGAGTGCCAAGCCGCAGCCGGGAATGATGAAGGGAAATCACGCGCATGCACATACAACCTTGCAACGCCCACTTACACAAGCTTATCCGGTGCGATACAGGAATCTATGCGAGGCACCTTATCTCAGTAAAGGGCACTATCAGTGGCGCCACCACCGAGTTCTTCGGCACAAACCATAACATCATGGAAGAAATGAAAAAGGCGGAGATTAATAAGTTCATTACAGCCAATACGGGCCAAACCGGCAGCTTTACCGAATATACTTTTCCGACCGTAACCAGCAGGTTTAACTATGTTCGAAAAGCCAGCCTGTCCGCCGATGGTAAAACACTTTCAGTCGACGATTACGCCACACTAGTATCCAAATCAGGCACTGCAACCGACGAGGCTAGCGGCAGATATTTGCAGGGCACCGAGCCCATATACTCCACTAAAAACATAACCAAAATCAATGTCTCAACCTGGATAACCGAGAAATACGCTGAGTTAAAAAAAGCGCTAGTCACTCTACTTCAATCGTTTCACAGCTGGCTATTTAGTTAAGGATAAATCTTATGAAAAACTTTAACAAACCATACACTCGCGTGACAAAAACCATGAAATCATTCGTCAGTATAAAACAGCGCATCGTGGCAGCCGTGACCGCCACTTTTATGCTGCTACAAATATGCTTACCTGCTGCCGTTGCCGCCGCAACGTTGGTCGGTAATGATCGCATCAGTAACGCCATGACCTCACCGCAATTTCGGCCCTCCACCAAGAATGGCTATTTGTACGAGCAAGCGACCTACAGTGATAGCCAATTTACTAACAGTAAAAATATCACCAGCTTCCAAGCAGAATTATTCGCCGCAAAATTAAATGTGGGCGCACCAACATTTATACCTATTGCGGGCGACATCACTATTTTTATTCCGACCTACCCTGTAGGAAAACTGATTGGCGATAACTACGTACAAAATCGCTACATACGCCAACAAATTACCGATTTATTGGGCAGGCATTTAATTGACGCCGCAACAGACACCGATGAAGTCACCCAAATTAATCGCCTCTATAACAATGCCAAAACCTTTGCCATTACTAAAAGCAGCCTCTACAAATACGGTGACAACCTACCCGCCGCCGAAGTCATAGCACTGGATATGATTTGGCCAGAGCGTCGCACTATTAATGGTGTTCAAGTTATGGTGCCGATTGTTTACCTAAGCCCAGCTACGGTGAATAAATTTTCCATTAATGACCATAAAATAGAATTTTTAGGCGGTCTTGCCGAATTCGAAACAATCACACTGAATCATGCGAGCTTAGTTTCTGGCATCAATACCCTGATAAAAACCAAAGGTGATTTAAAGTCGACCAATAGCACTATTTCATCGGAAGGCGATTTAAATCTCGTTGTCGGTGGCACACTTAACAATTTATCTAGCACGATTGCTGCTGCAAAAAATATCAGCATTGTTGCAGGGCAACTCAATAACAAAACACTCTTGCAACCCTTTACCGACAGGTTTGGGGCTGGCACTCGCTTGGGGCGGGTATCAACGATTGATGCTGCTGGAAATATCACCGTCAACTCGGCTAACAACATAGCCTTTGAAGGCGCGACAGCAACAGCCACTAACGGCGCGATAAAGCTTGTGGCAGGCGGCAACATTTCCATTGCACCCGTTTTCCCCAGCTACCAAAGGGTTTACAAAGATGGCCAGTGGCAAGTGCAATACTCATCGCTGGATGTGATTGGCTCAAGTATAAAAGCACAAGACACCATTAGTTTATCGGCCGCTGGCGCCATACAAATATCTGCATCTCAACTGATTAGCTCTAAAGGCGGTATAGAGTTACTCGCTCAGCAAGGCATTTATGTGCTGGATGAACTGGGTAATACGCAGGTTTATAAGAAAGATAAAATTGGGAGAAAAACGGGAACAGAGTCTGACTTTAAATCTTGGGCAATTCGCTCTGTGCTCGACGCAGGCAAGAATATTTTGCTCTACACCGAAAGCGGCGATATCACCCTCAAAGGCGCCAAAATTACCAGCACCGAAGGCACGCAAGTTACCGCTAAAAACGGCAAAGTTCATTTGCTCGTTACCAAAGAACAAAGCCAGCATTACTTGAATACGGTTCGCAAAGGTTCTTGGACAATCAAGACCGTTGACGATACGAAAATTGTAGAGAAGGGAATTCCCAATGCAATCATTGGCGGCTTTGCTGTTGAGGCACTCTCAGGTATAGATGTCGAATATACCGGCATCGACATGAAGGCGAACCCTAATGCCACACTAAAAGACCAGATTGAAGAGTTCCGAAAAATCCCCGAACTAAAATGGATGGCGGATTTGTATGACTCCAAAATTCAAAAAGTCGATTGGGATCAAGTTGAACTGGTTTATAAAGATATTCGTAAATACAAATCCAATTTAAGCCCAGCGGCTATGGCGATCATTGCCATTATTGTTTGCGTATGTACTGCTGGGGCAGGAGCTGCGTTGGCCGGTGCCGTAAGCACATCCGTCAGTGCCGCAGCTGCCGCAGGTGTGAGCGCAGCCACTGCTGCCACTATCGGCTCAGCTGTGGGAACCGCAGTAGCAGCGGGGGCAGTAACGCTCGCAACCGGGGCGGCACAGAGTTTAGCCGCAGGTAATAACCTGCGTGAAACCGTCAATGCAATGGACAGCGATGAAAGCTTAAAGTCACTGGCAGTTTCTATGGTAACCGCGGGGGCGATGAGTGCGCTTAAAGTGGAAGGGTTAACGCCATTTGATGAAAAAACAGGTGTTGGAAACTTCAGCAATCAAGCTTATCAAGCGGTAGTGAGTTCGACAGTTAGAGCAGGGGTTTCTGTCACTATTAACGGTGGAAATTCTGACGATTATCTGAATGCATTCAAAACAAATTTGGCGACCTATGCAATCAATACAATCGGCCAAAAACTCTCAGATAAAATCACCATGTCTACGAGCTTGACTGAAGCCAGCAAATACATAAGCCATGCCGCTATGGGTTGTTTAACCTCAGGGCTAACAAATAAATTAAGTGATGAAGATTTCAAAAATGCCTGTATTTCAGGGGCAGGTGGTGCGGTTATTGCGCAGGCAACAGCTGATTTATTGAGTGCAAAGGCGACTGAAGTCAACGGCCAAATTCTTCATGCTCCTCAAACGATAACCCCTAATAACATAGGTTCCACACTTGGTTATCTTGGTGCCAATGGCGTTGACATTTCGAAATTATTAGCCGGAATTACAGCTTTTGCATTAGGTGGTGATGTTAACGCAGCAGCCAGCGGCGCAGGTATGACAGCACAAAGCTATAGAGACTCTCTGCAAGCTGTTGCTCAAATTGGCTCTCTTATGCATGGCATGGGAATGATTGGCTGCACAAGCAATGATGTTGTTCTCTGTGGTGCTAGTGCAGTAGAGATGGAGTTAAGAAGTGGCCTGAAGGCGTTAGATTATTCTGCTGAGGCAATCGAGGCCGAAGCTACTGCACAAAGAAACTTGGGGCTATTCAAAAGTATTGGTGAATTCAACAAGCTCTATTTAAGCGATAACGTCTTAACTGATATGGCGGGCAAGGAAACCACAGCGAGTTATAGCGATGAGGAGCTGATTATAGCTAAACAGAGAATGTCAGCGCTTAGCACTAAAATAGTTGAATACACGGGCAAAGCCAATATAAGAATTGAACAGGCAGGTGATATAGCGAAAGATGCGATTAAAGTCACCCTAGATAAACCCATCTTAGTTCCGCTAAAGACTACCATTGCCTATACGGCCAAGAAAGGGGCTGAAATTGCTAAAGCGGCAATAGATGCGATACCGGGCGCTGCGGAAGCGCTCGATGCGAAAGAAAAACTAGAAGAAGGTATCGGCATTGGTGCAAATGCATATTTATCTGGCAACTCCTATGGAGGTGTAGATGAAGCTCATCATGATCTTAAAAATAAAGATGAATTAGAAACTCATAGCGCCAAAGCTATAACTTGGATTGTTGTTACTGCGATAGGAGTTGCTGCATCGGCTTATGGTGTTTACAAACACCTTGATGTAGGAAAGGACAAGTTTGATGGGGATAAGATAGTTGATATAGGTTCTTGGGGTGAAAAACGTTTAACATCAAAACAAGGGACGCTAAAAGGCGATCCCGAAAAGCCGCACGGAGATCTGCAACAAATGGAAGGTATTCGACTTCAAAATGAAGCAGCGGAAACTTTATCTAAACATGGCTTGGATATAGAGATGTTAAAGTCAGTTAATACATCTGGCGTGAAAAACCCTGATCTAAAAATTAACGGTGTAGAAGCAGATGTGTACTCTCCCGAAAGCGGCGCTATTGGCACCATTGGCAAGGGAATTAAGGGTAAGGTAGAAACAGAGCAAGCATCTGTGATAGTAGTAAATTTGGACAGAAGTAAGGGCAGCTTTACTGCAGATGACGTTTATAAAAATATTTCTGAATGGCCCGTGGCAAATTTGAAAAGTTTGTACGTTATTAAAAATGGCGTCGTTTACAAGAAGGACTACTAAATGTCTGCAGATTTTTATTTAGAACTATCAAATACAATGTCCATCAATCTTATTCAGAGCATATTCGATGAATTTGAATCGACTAAAATAACGAATGAGTTAAAAGAAAAAGGGCGTCTTACGGCCTACTTTTCTAAATCTAACGCTCAAATAGTAACTCTTACGGTTAAGGATCGCGAAATATATGCAGAGCAGTATCAGCACGCCAAATGGAAAGTAGGTGTTTTGGCGGCCATTAACGACAGAGGCGTTGACGATCATAGTGATATAGTAAAATTCATAGAAAAAATTATTGACCGCTCAAGCTCTGCATTTATTTTAACTTATCAATATGAAACAACCTATGCAGTAAGAGCAGAGGATGAACCGTTTTTTACAGTTAACGAACAAACACCAAAATGGTTGCAGTCATCAGAAAAGGCGATAATGAATTAACGAGTTAATGATTAAAGGGGCCGTGGTGATTTATTTTTAACATAAACTGGGGTCACTCTGATCCCAGCCAAATGGGGCGAAGTGATTTTTTCTGCAGCTAGATAAACTTTACGCTGACCACAACTTTCATTTTTTCTTAAATAAAGCAGCGGCGCATACGCCACAAGATGAGTATTTAAAATTAGGTGAAGGAGAAGAGGAGTGGTGAAAAAATTACCGTAAACTTTTCCGCTATCATCTTGAACAAAATTCAATGGACGTGATTTTAAATTCCGCGAATAAAGGTCTGGTTTTAGGCGGCGAATTCCTTTAAAAAATCAGATCGAAAAAACTTTAAGCACAGCGCTGTTGCGCTTTAAAGTCGGCAAGCAGTTGGCAGAACCTTACACTGCCCTTAATTTATTATTTACCTTTTTATTAATAGGATCTTTCAAAATGAAAAGATTTATTTTTGCAGCCATCATGCTTTTATCTTATAACGTTCATGCCGACCAAAACTGGGTAGAAATTGATGATGCAAGTAAATTATTATGGCAAATGACCGCAAGTGGTACTGTCTATTTTAGAAATCTGGACGAATTCGATGCAAGACAAGGTTCATGTTGCTACGCCTATATGCTCGACACCACAACGGGAAAAGGGGACAGATTTATTTTGCGTAGCAAGCACAGATTTTACTTCGACCGAGAAAGCGCGAGAAAGGGGTCGTGATTTTCTATTAAGCAAAGCAGCGATCTCTACACCACACAGTGAAGATTTAAAATTAGGTGGCGAAGAAAATGATCGGTTAAAAAATTACCAAAATCTTTTACGTTATCATCTTGAACAAAATTCAATGGACGTGATTTTAAAGTCCGTGAATAAAGGTCTGGTTTTAGGCGGCGAATCGTTTTAAAAAATCAGATCGAAAAAACTTTAAGCACAGCATTGTTGCGCTTAAAATAGGCAGGCAGGTGGAAAAAATCTTACACTGCCATTGATTTAAAATTAACTAAAAAAAGCATCATATCTATATTTATC
The DNA here is from genome assembly GCA_043777855.1 of Gammaproteobacteria bacterium. Classification (GTDB taxonomy): domain Bacteria; phylum Pseudomonadota; class Gammaproteobacteria; order Pseudomonadales; family Cellvibrionaceae; genus Cellvibrio. The sequence goes on from JAYWHF010000100.1 coordinate 12,454, forward strand.
TCTCTTAGGAAAAAAGGATAGCAATCATGAAAAAAAACTTTTTACTCAGCATTACAATGCTTTTAATTTCGCTTAACGCAAACGCATATATTTGGACGTCCGCCGTACCAACAGAAGTTCATGTTGTACCAGAAGGCCTTATACTAGTGGGTGACTTCAATATGCCGGGGGTTACCTGTGCTACAGACGCTGGTGTTAGATCTATATTTTTACCAAAATCAGATGCACAGTTTCAAGCGAAGTTAACATTAGCGCTTACCGCGCAAACAAGCGGCAAAAAAATTGAAGTATTAATTAACGACCCCATTGCGACAAGCTGCACCATAATCTCCGCACAAGGCGCTGTTCCGAATGCATATTACTATTACTGGAGAATAAAAAATTAAGGCGCTCGCATGGAAAGAAAATTAATCTGTCCCCTTTTCTGTAAAAGGGGACAGATTAATTTTGCGGTTACTCATTAGGCACAAATAAGGAATACTGTTTGATTCGAAACCTTATGAGGCATGGATACCGATTAGAGCCTATACGGACATATTCGCGGCGTGTTTTGAATTGAACAGTATTCTTTATGGGTTCCTCACTAGTAACTCGAATAAAAATAAAAATATATTGAACAGTATTTTTTAGAGACTTCTGGTTAGTATGCTATACGCAGCACCCCACAGGAAAGTAGGTGCTGCTGTTAAAAAAAGCCGGGCATTATCTTACAGATAATTGCCATTACAGGGAGTTTAGGATGAGCTTACACACACGATGAAAACGATATTATTAACTACCGAACATTCTTTTTCTTTTGAAATTGACGAAGAAACCGATAAATATTATTTAGCCATTCCGTTATCCAATCGTTGGATGGATTATATGGAGCTTTACGAGGTTCCTAAAAATATGGTCGAGAACTATCCTCTAAACATCAAGGAATTGGAAAGTATTGTGCTCCGGTGTCAGCTTAGCCATCAAGCTCACTCAACGCCCTATAAAAGAGCACAAAACCGAGACCACCCAAAATAAACCCATGGAATGGCAACCGAAAAGGACCCGAAAAGGGGACAGATTTATTTTGCGTAGCGAGCACAGATTTTACTTCGACAGTTAAGACAATTAATGCAAAGGAGATGCGAGAATGCCAAGGCGAGCAAGAGTGATAGTCCCTGAAATGCCGCACCATATTGTTCAGCGCGGACATAATCGTGATGTGGTATTTATTGATGACGATGATTATCAATACTACTTGAACAACTTAATTGAGTGGAAGTTGGC
>JAYWHF010000101.1:0-1707 GCA_043777855.1 Gammaproteobacteria bacterium
GGTGTCAGAAGACCCAACTTTCCGTGTTGAGACGGATATCGATTCAGGTGAAACCATCCTGCGCGGTATGGGTGAATTGCACTTGGATATTAAAGTAGACATTCTGAAGCGTACTTACGGTGTTGAGTTGATCGTAGGCCAACCACAGGTTGCTTACCGCGAAACTATTACTCGTAAGATTGAAGACAGCTATACCCACAAGAAGCAATCTGGTGGTTCTGGTCAATACGGTAAGATCGACTACACCATCGAGCCAGGCGAGCCAAACACTGGTTTCACCTTTACCACCTCATGTGTGGGCGGTAGTGTTCCGAAAGAATTCCACCCGGCCATTGAGAAAGGTTTCCGTTCAATGATGGGTACCGGTACTTTGGCTGGCTTCCCAGTATTGGACGTTGTAGTTGACTTGAACGACGGGGCATTCCACGCCGTTGACTCCTCGGCAATTGCGTTTGAAATCGCTGCTAAAGGCGCTTTCCGTCAATCTATGCCGAAAGCAGGCCCACAATTGCTTGAGCCAATCATGAAAGTTGATGTCTACAGCCCAGAAGATCACGTAGGTGATGTTATTGGTGACTTGAACCGTCGTCGCGGCATGATCTCTGGTCAAGAAGCTAACGTAACTGGCGTGCGCATCAAAGCTGACGTTCCACTGTCAGAAATGTTTGGTTACATCAGCACCTTGCGTACTATGACTTCAGGTCGCGGTCAGTTCTCTATGGAGTTCTCTCACTACGCGCCATGCCCTATGAACGTTGCTGAAGCGGTTATTGCCAAAGAGAAAGAAAAGAAAGCAGCTTTAGCGAAGTAATAACTAGCTAAGTAATAAACTAGTTTAGATTTTTGGTAAACGTTCTGAAAAGCCCTGCCAGTGAAAACTGACAGGGCTTTTTTCTAACTCAATTCTCCAAAACACCGTACACAGACTTGTCGAGCTATGAATAAACTTTTTATCATCGGGTTGCCGCGAACGGGAACTACCAGCATGAGCGTTGCACTCTTAGGCTACGGGTTTAAAGTTGCTCATACCGCCTACACAAAACGTGCATTTGAACTCGCCGATGTGGTTTCAGATGCACCTTGCTTCTGTGATTATCAACAATTGGACGTTCTTTTCCCCGGCTCGAAATTTGTCTATTTAGAGCGAGCTCTAGAGCTCTGGGTACCGTCAATGCAAATGCTGCTGAAAAAAATGCTCGCCCAATTAGATTTTAAAACAGGCTATTTAAATCCAGTTCTTAAGCGCTGCTTTAACGACACCTTTGCCTTGTCAGTAGCAGAACAACCATTATCTAAACAACATTTAGAAGATTGTTATCGTAAACATAGGCAAGGGGTCATCAATTATTTTAATCAGCGAGAAAATTTATTAACCATCAATATCAGCCAAAAAAATAGCCTAACAAGCTTGCTACATTTTTTAAATATCACCGATGAATGCATCAATGACTTTCCAAAGTTAAATGTAGGAAAACAGGTGGATAGCTGGAAGAACTTTAAGCATCACAATAAAATTAATGCTCTTGCCGCTGGCAAAGAACATAAAAAATTTTTTGATTACACTTAGCTTTTTCGGAAACCGAGATCAATGAACCCAAACAAACCACTGCATACTAACTGGTCATTTGTAAAGAATACTCTTCACTTTAAAACGCGCCGTAAATACTTCCGTGTAGGCTCGAATCGGCATCCATGCCTCATACGGTT
>JAYWHF010000102.1:0-1704 GCA_043777855.1 Gammaproteobacteria bacterium
AAACATCTGCTGGCAATTAATGCAGAAGGCTTTAACTGGACGCCTTATTATGGCTTCGGCGTTAAACCTGAAATCGATACCTCAACTTACAAGGGTAACATTGCGGATCTTATCGGTGCGGGTGCCGAGCAATTGGTTCAAGTGGAATCACTGGATGAAGTTAATCCGGCCATTTTTACCAGTGTCAGAAACTATGTTTACGATGATATTGCAATCTTGATGCCTAACGATCAGCGTTACGATGACAAAGAATCTGAGGAATAATTTTTAGTGAAATTTTTTTCGGTGCTTCTCATGTCGCGCACTGTATTTTTAACGTTTTTAATGGGTTGATTTTCTCGATGCATCAAGTAAAAAAAATTAAAAATGATTGTAATGATTGTAATGATTGTGCAGCTAGCAGTGTCTATCTAACTTCAAATGTATCTGTAAGCATGGCTAGGTTTCTGATTTACATATTTATGTTAGGGGTTTCATTTCCTCTGCCGGCTAGCGCTGGCTTTTTTGAAATGCCGGAAACCACTGAGGCGCCTCAATTTGAGCGCAAAACACTGCTTACGGATCTTGATATTCCCGCCGTTAAAGATCGCGATCCCGACCCTCAGGCAGGGCCACGATTAAATGTTAAAGAGTTTCGTATTCAGGGGCTCGTTGAATTTCCCGAGCAGGGAATTACCCGAGAAAAAATCATTCAGCAAGTAGAAGCTATTCGCTTTGACATGATGGGTGAAGGCAAGCTTCTAGGCTCAGGCTATACGTTGGACGAACTTGGGAAAGTATCTGATTTGATAGCGGATATTGAAAAAGAAACACAGGAAGAGCATGTCGGGCCCTTAGAAGTTCAGAAACTCGTGTTTCTTATTCGTGAGCAGCGCAGGCAGCGTGGCATTACCTTGGGCATGATTGAAACTGTGGCGAATACCATCACTCGCTACTATCGCGAAAATGGTTTCATACTTGCCAAAGCTTATATTCCCAAGCAACAAGTTCGCGAAGGCGTGGTGACACTTACGGTGTTGTTGGGTGAGCTTGGCGAAGTGACCGTACAAAATAATAAACGTTATTCGTCTAAAACTATTCAGCGCGCGTTTAAAAATAATCTCGCAAAACCAGTAACCAATGACTCGGTTGAAGAAAATCTCTATTTGATTAACGATCTCCCAGGCCTCTCGGTGCAAGGTTATTTTGAGCCAGGCTCTCAAGTGGGCGACACGAAATTAAATGTTAATGTCACCTCTGAGCAGTGGTACAACGCTAACATTCGTTTAGACAATCAAGGTTCAGAGCGCTCTGGAAAGTATCGCGCGTACACTGAATTTTTGTTGCATAACCCCTTAACGCTTGGCGATGAATTGGAGTTGGGTGTGCTAGGTTCATTTTCGCCAACCAATTCAACTTTCGGATCATTTCGTTACAGCCTACCGATCGTAAGCCCCAGAGTTAAATTTTCAGCGGGCATATCAAGTAACGATTTTGTCTTGGGTGAGGGTAATCGTGATGTCGTACAAACTCGCGCTACGGAAATTAAAGGTAAATCTAAAGTTATTGATGCGTCACTTAAATATCAGTTAAAAAGAAGTCGTGTTAAAAATTATGCGTTTGGATTAAAAACATCGTATATAGATTCACTAATAGATATAGGAAAGACAAGTGTTGTGGATGACACCGTGCAAAATTTTGAATTGTTTGGTGAGTTTGATTTGT
>JAYWHF010000103.1:0-1704 GCA_043777855.1 Gammaproteobacteria bacterium
TGTACTAACAGTGCTTACGCAATTTCTGTCCAGAAGGATCAGAAAATCATAGGTTCAGACCGCGCAGCGTTATCGGTGAAGAGTACGTATCGTCCGCCGGAGGATCTACTGCTGGGATAGTCACTTACTGCCGTTGCATGGGCCCAAAAGTTTTAGGTTTAGATGGGCAGTCTTGCGCCGCAGCCTCTGCGCCGAATTCGATAGCTCTTACTGGCCCTACTGAAACCCGACCTTCGAACACGGGCGGAACATCATCAATACAACTCACTGCCAAAGTCGTTTCAGGCAGCCAAGCCAAAGCAGGAATAGCTGTTAGCTTTACAACCGGAGTGAGCGCCTCCTCAGGCGGCCATGACCACGACAGCGCGATTAGACCAGACGCAAATCGTCCCAAAGGCGCCCTCAGCGTTGCGCAAGGCGCGACGGATGCAAATGGCGAGGTTAAAGTAACCTTCACCGCGCCACAAATTGCCGGTATTCACACCATCAAAGCGACTTGCGTAAACTGCACCAATTCGCCAGCTAGCGCAGAAATCAAAGTTAAAGTGCCTGACTTATTAAACATCTTCACTTTACCGTTTCGCGATCCAAATTGGGCCTATCCAGGGGTTGGTCAAACTGGCGAGCATGCTGACAACCATTACATGACGGTAGCGGCCGCTGCGCGCATGTTGGACATCAGCCGGAAATATCAAAAAATCTGGCCGGCAGCGCCGAAGCTAACGCTAAATGACGCTAGCCTTGTGTGGGGTGGGAAGTTTGATATCGATGGTACTTGGGAGCGAAACCCACAACGCCATAACGAACATCGGATCGGTGACAACGTCGACATTCGCGCAAACACCGCACCAGGTGCTGTTCCTTCAAAAATACGAGCGGCTGTATTCCGCTGGCTGGGCGATAGTAGTTTGCTAGAGGACAACATTCCTACAGATCTTGTAATCGACAGCGTAAACCCGCTGCATGAAGGCATCGGAAAAATAAATGAGCATTTCCATCTGCGTTTGGGGAATTGAAATGAAAAAATATTTGTTGGTGCTAGCGCTGATATTTGCAGGCAGCGCAAGCGCATCCGAGTGGCCAGTATTGAACTCGGCAGGATACATTGATGGCGAGAGTATTCGTCTTGATCCGCAGACAGGTAACTACATAGTCACCTACTACGGTGATTCTGGGGAACCATCAAAAGGCGATCAATTTATCACCTTAATTTACGACACACCTAACAAAATCAAGCCCGCTGTTCGAGAACAATTACGTGCTGCCCTCGGACGTGACGTTGTTTACCGCTACGAATTTAGCAATGACAAGACGGCCAAGCAAGACATCTACTCACTAGGTTTTACAGTACGAGCGCCCTGGTGGGAAAACGCCAGCCTTGTGACAAATGCCACCGCAGTTGGCCAAGCGAACGCAGGTAACTTGCTTGGCACGGCAGCAGTCATCGAATCAAAACTGACATACACCGAGAGCGTTGAGGCAACGAGGATGCAGCAGTCAGACCTGTGGCTGCCAAGTGTGTCGTTTGCTAAAACCAACATGGCGTTCCGTTTGTCCTGGCAAGCGCATCCAAATAAGCCAGTATTTGATGACATTAAACCAGGGCAAAGCCGCAAAGGATTTGGTGTGACGTTGCCGTACTTACCAGGCCTAGTTAAATTTGGCTTCAAAGGAGATTCCAAACCGTTTGGGTTCCCGGGCGCT
>JAYWHF010000104.1:0-13686 GCA_043777855.1 Gammaproteobacteria bacterium
AACCTACACATTCGTTATCGCAGGGGCGGCGAACGCTGTCAGCCTGCAGGCCGCACACATTCACAAACACTTAAACGGCTATTGCAAGAATATGGTGTGGTGCCATGGTTGCGTGAAGGCCTGCCGTTGGTTTTTAGCGGTGATGATTTGGTGGCAGTGGGAGATTTGTGGGTTTGTGAGGGCTATACCGCTGCAGACGGTTACCGTTTGAAATATGCACTAAAGCCAAAATGAAATTGCCCCTCAAGCCACCTTTTGATTGAGCCCTTGGGGGGCTTTCTGTTACCCTAGCGCCCCGTCCTAGTGGATAAACCCGCGGCCTTGCAAAGAGTGCAGTTAGGGTTGTTTATCCCACATCTGTTTTATTTATTCACAGTGCCACTCTTAGTTAATCAGGTTTTCAATGACACGATATATATTCGTTACCGGCGGAGTTGTTTCATCTTTGGGCAAAGGTATTGCGTCTGCATCGCTTGCCGCTATTCTTGAATCGCGTGGTCTGAAAGTGACCATTATGAAGCTGGACCCCTACATCAACGTCGACCCCGGTACCATGAGCCCCTTCCAGCACGGCGAAGTTTTCGTTACCGAAGATGGTGCTGAAACAGATTTGGATTTGGGCCACTACGAGCGGTTTATTCGCACAAAAATGACACGGCGCAATAATTTCACCACTGGCCGCGTATATGAAACTGTGCTGCGCAAAGAGCGTCGCGGTGATTACCTCGGCGGCACTGTGCAGGTTATTCCTCATATCACTGACGAAATAAAGCGCCGCATTCTAGAGGGTGGCCGTGATATGGATGTTGCCCTGGTGGAAATTGGCGGTACTGTTGGCGATATTGAATCACAACCCTTTTTAGAGGCAGTGCGTCAGCTCAAAGTAGAAATGGGTTCACGCGCCTTGTTAATCCACCTTACCTTGGTGCCTTACATTGCAACTGCCGGTGAAACTAAAACCAAACCAACACAACATTCGGTAAAAGAATTGCGCTCGATTGGTTTGCAACCGGACATTTTGTTATGTCGCTCAGAGCGATTGGTGGATGAAGAGTCGCGCCGTAAAATTTCTCTGTTTACCAATGTTGCCGAGCGAGCGGTTGTACCCTTACCCGATGCGGAAACTATCTATTCAATTCCGCGCCTGTTACAGAGCTATGGTTTAGATCAAATCGTTGTGGAGTTACTAGGTCTACAGTGTCACGAAGCCGATTTAAGTGAATGGGATAAAGTCGTTGAACGAAAATTAAACCCAAAGCATACGATTACCATTTCGATGGTCGGTAAATACATGGATTTGTTGGACGCTTATAAATCTTTGATTGAGGCTATCACTCACGCAGGTATTCATACTCAGACGAAAGTTAACATTAATTACATTGACGCTGAACGGGTAGAGCAGGAGGGCATTGAGATTTTGAAAGGTGCGGATGCGATTCTTGTGCCTGGCGGCTTTGGTGAGCGAGGTGTTGAAGGCAAGTTAATGGCAGTACAGTATGCACGTGAAAATAAGGTGCCTTATCTTGGTATCTGTTTAGGTATGCAGTCGGTCGTTATTGAATTTGCACGTAATGTTTTGGGTCTGAAAGGCGCAAACTCTACAGAGTTTGATAAAAATACTCCGCACCCAGTGATTGGTTTAATATCGGAATGGATTGGTTCTGATGGCGTCGTCGAAAAGCGTGATGAGTCCTCAGACCTTGGTGGCACCATGCGCCTTGGTGCGCAGGAGTGTCGCTTAGTAAGCGGATCAAAGGCGCGTGAAATTTACGGTGCAGACGTTATTGTTGAGCGGCATCGTCATCGATATGAAGTTAACAACAACTATGTTGATCAATTGCAAAAAGCTGGTTTGAAAATTGGCGGTTGGTCAGCAGATGACACCTTGGTGGAAGTGGTTGAATTAGAAAACCACCCTTGGTTTTTTGCCTGTCAGTTTCACCCAGAGTTTACCTCTGCTCCACGCGACGGGCATCCATTGTTTACCGCCTTTGTTCGCGCGGCGTTAACTAACAAAAAAATAGCGTGATAGCAGTTCGAAACAAAAAATAGAATCTAGTCTAAATGCCTAAAGAGAAAGTTCTGTGAACGAAAAAATAGTCAATATCGTTAATTTAAAAGTCAGCAATGCACTGCCCTTTGTTTTGTTTGGTGGTATTAATGTTCTTGAATCACGTGATATGGCCATGCGCTGCGCTGAAGCTTACGTAAAAGTAACGCAGAAATTGCATATACCCTATGTATTTAAAGCCTCGTTTGATAAGGCTAATCGCTCATCCATTCATTCCTATCGTGGCCCGGGCATGGAAGAAGGTTTAAAAATTTTCCAAGAAATTAAGCAAACATTCAATGTTCCTGTGATTACTGATGTACATGAGATTTATCAATGCAAGCCCGTCGCCGAAGTGTGCGATGTTATCCAGCTGCCTGCGTTTCTTGCTCGGCAAACGGATTTAGTGATTGCCATGGCGGCAACCGGCGCTGTTATTAATATTAAAAAACCCCAGTTTCTCAGCCCGGGGCAAATGAAAAACATCGTTGAAAAATTCCACGAATGTGGCAATGATAAAATTATTTTATGTGACCGTGGCAGCAATTTTGGTTACGACAATCTCGTTGTTGATATGCTTGGTTTTCGCACTATGCGCGACGTAAGTGGTAATGCGCCGGTAATTTTTGACGTGACTCATTCGTTGCAATGTCGTGACCCTATGGGCAGCGCTTCCAGTGGTCGCCGAGATCAAGTTGCCGAGTTGGCGCGCGCAGGCATGGCAGTTGGTTTGGCTGGATTATTTCTAGAGGCTCACCCAGATCCCAATAATGCCAAATGCGACGGCCCTAGTGCTTTGCCGCTCGATAAACTAGAACCCTTTTTGTTACAAATGAAAGCCATTGACGATGTGGTGAAAAGTTTTCCCGCATTGGATATTAGTTAACGATTACTTACTGTTTTAAATTTTTTTGGAGAAAATGTATGACTAAGATTGTTGATATCAAAGCGTTTGAAGTTTTAGACAGCCGGGGTAATCCGACTGTAATGGCAGAAGTAATTTTATCTTGCGGCGCTGTAGGTTCTTCGTGCGCACCCTCGGGGGCTTCTACTGGTTCACGTGAAGCCTTGGAATTGCGCGATGGCGACAAATCTCGCTATTTGGGTAAAGGTGTTTTAAAAGCGGTTAATAATATCAACACCACCATAAAAAATTTGGTGGTAGGAATGGATGCACTTGATCAGCGCGCTATCGATAATGCCATGATTAAAGCGGATGGCACCGAGAACAAAGCCGTACTAGGCGCTAATGCAATATTAGCCGTGTCACTGTCCACCGCTAAGGCTGCTGCGATCGCAAAAAAAGTACCACTCTATGCACACATTGCCGATTTGAATGGCACCCCTGGCAAATATTCAATGCCTGTACCTATGATGAATATTATCAACGGTGGTGAGCATGCAGATAACAATGTAGACATTCAAGAATTTATGGTTCAGCCCGTTGGCGCAAAAACATTTGCGGAAGCTCTGCGCATGGGCGCTGAAATTTTTCACACCTTGAAAAAAATTCTGCATGAAAAAGGGTTAAGCACGGCGGTAGGTGACGAAGGTGGCTTTGCCCCTAACTTGCCATCTAACGAAGATGCGTTAAAAATAATTTCAGTAGCAGTAGAAAAAGCGGGTTATAAGTTAGGTGACAACGTTACCCTTGCTCTTGATTGCGCGGCAACTGAATTTTATAAAAATGGCAATTATGATCTGGCCGGTGAAGGCAAGGTGTTTTCTTCCAATGAGTTTTCAGATTACTTGGCGGGTCTAGCCGCTAGATATCCCATTATTTCAATTGAAGATGGCAAAGATGAGAGTGATTGGGCTGGTTGGGCAGACTTGACCACTAAAATTGGTCATAAAATACAGTTAGTGGGCGATGATTTATTCGTAACCAATACCAAAATTTTGAAAGAAGGCATCGACAAAAAAATCGCTAACTCTATTCTGATTAAATTCAATCAAATTGGCTCTTTGTCGGAAACCTTGGATGCCATTAAAATGGCGCAAGCCGCGGGTTATACAGCAGTTATTTCGCATCGTTCTGGCGAAACGGAAGATACAACCATTGCGGACTTGGCTGTGGCAACGGCGGCTGGACAAATTAAAACGGGCTCCTTGTGTCGCTCAGATCGCGTTTCAAAATATAATCGTTTGTTACGTATTGAAGCTGAACTGGGCGCTGCCGCACCTTACAAAGGTCGTGCTGAATTTAAAGCCTGATAGGTTATGTCACCGAAGTATTGCGGGCCGATTTGTTCGGCCCTATTTTTTTAAATTTTACTGAATCCATACGTATTTTTATGAAATGGTTGCTTGCAGTCTTAGGTATTCTCTTCATTGTGCTTCAATATCGTCTTTGGCGAGGCGAGGGTAGCTTTACCCAAGCAACACAGCTCGCGCGCGGCATTCATCAGCAGCAAGCCGAGAACGACCGTATGCGTGAGCGCAATAGAATTTTGGAAGTAGAGGTAGAAGACTTAAAAGGTGGTGCCGATAGTGTGGAAGAGCGAGCCCGTAACGATATCGGCATGATAAAAAAAGATGAAACATTTTTCATGATACCAGCCAAGAAAAAATAACAAGAAAAATCATAATCCGACTTAGACAGTGCTGAAAACTATGCCCAGTCAAACGCAAGATCCGCTTCTAACACCTGCTTGTTATTGGGTAATAGTTCCCGCTGCAGGTTTAGGCACTCGAATGGGTTCGAGCATTCCCAAACAGTATTTAATCTTGGGTTCAAAATCCATTCTTGAGCATACGCTAGACCGGCTTCTTAAAATTCCTTCAGTTGTTGGTGTTGTTGTTGCTGTATCTGAGGCTGATAACCATTGGCCTAATTTGGCCATTAGCCAACATCCTCTCATTCACACCGTAGTGGGCGGTCTTGAACGAGCTAATTCCGTTTCAAACGTTTTGAATTTTTTGCAGAATAAAGTTCGGGCGCATGATTGGATTTTGGTGCATGACGCTGCGCGTCCGTGTGTTTCGCTGGCGAATATTCAAATGTTATGCGCATCACTGGTGGATGATCCCGTTGGTGGCATTCTTGCACTTCCTGTTGGCGATACTATTAAGCAAGTAGATGATCATCAGGGTATTGTTAGTACAGTAGATCGCCGTAAATTATGGCAGGCGCAAACACCACAGTTGTTTCGCTATGCGTTGCTTGTTGATTGTTTGGCACACGCTTTGTTGCAGAAAGCAAATATTACTGATGAGTCGTCGGCAATCGAGCTTTGTGGTTACTCGCCCAAGGTAATTGAGGGACGAAGTGACAATATCAAAATCACTCGCCCAGATGATCTACTTTTAGCGACGTTTATCTTGCGGCAACAAGAAAAAAACAGCCCATTTCAGGAATAAATTTATGAGAATTGGTCATGGCTATGATGTTCATGCCTTCGGTGACGGCGATAAAATCGTTATTGGTGGCGCCGTTATTCCTCACAGTCGAGGATTAATTGCACATTCCGATGGCGACGTTTTATTGCATGCGCTTTGCGATGCACTGTTGGGCGCCGCGGCCTTGGGTGATATTGGTAAACATTTTCCCGACACAGATATGCAATATCGTAATGCAGACAGCCGTTCTTTGTTGCGTATGGTTTACGCTAAGGTACGAATGAAAGGTTGGTTGCTGGCAAACGCGGATTTGACTATTGTTGCCCAGGCACCTCGCATGGCCACTTATATTTCTCATATGGTTGAAAATATCGCCGCTGACCTACAGAGTCGTCCAGACCAAATAAATGTTAAAGCAACTACAACAGAACGCTTGGGTTTTACTGGGCGGGAGGAAGGGATTGCGGCTTATGCGGTGATTTTATTGAATGCAATTTAGTTTATATCTCACCTATTGTTTGCACTCATTTATTAATTGAGACCTTTTATTAACTGGATCTTTTTATTAATTGCATCCTTTTATTAATTTAATCCCTTTGTACATTTTTGTTTTTTAACGCCTACATAATACGGGTAACGATATTGCCTAACTTTTCCTTGGATTTTCCTTATGCCTATGGGCAGCCTGATGCAACGGCAGATTTCCGTGTAGAACCGAGTGACTTCCAAGTCTATGAGCAATTGGGTTTTGAACCTTGTGGCGAAGGAGAGCATGTTTACTTGCAGGTCGAAAAAATTGGTGAAAATACTGCGTGGGTCGCTGAAAAAATTGCTGAGTTGGCGCAAGTTTTGGTAATAGATGTTGGTTATTGTGGCCGAAAAGATCGCCATGCAATAACAACACAGTGGTTTAGCATTTATTTGCCAAAGGTTGATATTGAACCTGATTGGATGGCATTAAACTCTGATTCAATTGTGGTTCTACAAGTGACGCGTCATCTGCGTAAGTTACGGCGTGGTGATCATGAGTTAAATAAGTTTGTTATTCGTCTGCGTAACCTAGGAGTTGTCGCCGAGAAGGCTTTTGAACAAAAAATTAATCAGATTTTTGCGCAAGGTGTTCCTAACTATTTTGGCGAGCAGCGTTTCGGACGCAACGCCAATAACTTACCTGAAGCCCATGCCTTGTTGGTCGATGGCCGACGGGTTCGAGACAAACAAAAGCGTGGATTATTTTTATCTGCTGCGCGGTCGTACCTATTTAATCAGGTATTAGCAGCGCGCGTCGCCATGGGCAACTGGCAAACCTTGTTAGAAGGGGAGCCGGAATCAGTGCCCACTGCACCTCTTTGGGGAAGAGGCCGTTCAGCCGCGTCGGGAGAGGCTTTTGCCGCAGAAAATCTAGTTGTTGCGCAATGGGCTCAATGGTGTGATGGGCTTGAGCACGCAGGCCTCAAGCAAGAGCGCCGAGCTCTTAGTTTAAAACCAAGCGCGGCGACTTGGCGGTGGTTGGATGTAGAGATCGAATTAACTTTTTCATTGGCTAGTGGGGAGTTCGCGACCACAATTCTGAGAGAGCTCGTTGTGTTGCAAACGGCGATAAAAACGGAAAGCGGTTCCGTGTGATATAGTTGAGTAGCCGAAAAAAATGAATCAACTTTAAAAATTTTCTAATAATATTCAGTGATCATGCAACGAGGAGGCTTCAAATTGAGTGACTTAATGCTGCAAGGGGTTGGTATGACCTCGGCGCGAACACGTGATCGGTTGATTCAACGTTTAGTGGAGCAAGGTGTTACCAATATGCGAGTGCTCGATGTGATGCGCGACACTCCACGCCATATTTTTTTGGACGAAGCGCTCGCACATCGTGCCTACGAGGATACGGCTTTGCCTATCGGTCATGGTCAAACACTCTCCCAACCTTATACGGTTGCGCGCATGACAGAAATTTTATTGGGGGCGGCAGGAAAATTAGAAAAAGTATTAGAAGTGGGTACGGGCTCTGGATATCAAACTACCGTCCTTGCCCAATTAGTGCCGCAGGTTTTTAGTGTGGAGCGCATTAAACCATTGCAAGACAAAGCAAGGGAAAGAATGCGGCAATTGGGTTTGCGTAATGTTCAGTTGCGCCACGCTGACGGTGGTTTCGGTTGGCCGGAAATGGGCCCCTACGACGGCATATTGAGTACTGCGGCGCCGCAGGCAGTACCTGAAGAATTGCTCAAACAACTGGCTCCCTCTGGCGTGTTAGTGATTCCCTTGGGCAGCAAAGAACAGCACTTACATTTAATTATGCGGGATGGTGATAGCGATAAATTCGTCACTCGTGTGATCGAACCTGTTAATTTTGTGCCTTTGGTGACTGGCAGATTGCGCTAATCCGTAAACATTCTGCTTTTAAAAATGCGAACTTTTGCGTAGGTGTTTTGCTTGCCCTTAGTGCGTTAAATTTTAAAAAACCGCGAAATTTGATTTGTCGATAGGCTTTTGTTCAGTTTCAGTACATTTTTATATAAAAATATTAGATAATTTTAAAATAAATTTTATATATTAAGTGCTAAACGCTATAAGTGAGATTAAAAAACAATCAATATTCTTGAGTCGTTTTATGCCGCATCGATCCTGTAATTGCCTGATGGGTGCCTTTCAGTTGGTCAGTATTCTGACCGTTTTTTTTGTTTTTGTTGGTTGTAGTTCTTCGCGTCAAGTAAGTGTCGGCAATAGTACAAGCGGGCATAAGTCTAGCCAACATATTCACGTTGTTGTTAAAGGCGATACGCTTTATTCCATTGCGTGGCGCTATGGCGTCGACTATCACACTTTGGCGATTTTTAACGGAATAAAACCGCCCTACACAATACATCTCGCTCAGAAAATTCGGCTTAATGTCGGCAGTAAAACAAAAACTTCTTTGCCGAATAAAAATAAATATTCCTCTTCGATAAAGCCGAAAGGTGATACAACGAAAGCCACTTCTTTGCCCCCCATATCCTCCGGCAATAAGAAGAAAATTAATCTAAATCGTTCAGAATTAAGATCAACACCTTCGAATTCGGCCAACCATGGGCCGTTTTTGCCAAGCACTCTGAAATGGCAATGGCCAACATCCGGCAAAATAATTGCTCTGTTTCAGGGCGCAACCGGCTTCAATAAGGGTATTGATATTGAAGGGAAATTGGGGGAGTCTGTAGTCGCGGCGGCATCTGGACAGGTTGTTTACGCGGGCAGCGGCTTTCGTGGTTACGGTAAATTGCTCATTATTAAGCACGACGAAATTTTTTTAAGTGCCTATGCTCATAATGATCGATTGTTAGTAAATGAAGGAGAGTTTGTTAAAGTTGGGCAAAGAATTGCCGATATGGGTTTAAGCGGTACTGATCGAGTGAAGCTTCATTTTGAAATTCGTAGTGAAGGTAAGCCGGTGGACCCGCAAAAATATTTACCGAATCGTTAGCGCTGTTATTAAATCGTTAGCACTACTATTAACTAGTCAAGCGTTCAATCCAATAACTATAACTGGAGTTCTCCATCGACCAAAATCCAATCCTAAAAACCAAAATCTGATTCAAAAAAACGAAGTAGGCTGTAAACAATTAATAAAAACAGCTTGGTAAAATTGGTGCACACACCGATAAATTTGATGATTAAGTGCAGAAAAATGACTTTACAAAGTAGGGAATCAAGCGCATTCGAAAGAGATGATGTGTTTCTATCGGCAGATATAGATTTTGATGAAAGTGAAACATCACTTGCTGACGATGAAGCCGATAGTCCGAAAGTAGCAAGATCTGCAGGTTCTAGAGAACGAATTTTGGACGATAAATTTAATAAAACGCTTGATGCAACGCAAATTTATCTGAATGAAATTGGCTTTTCCCCGTTGTTGAGTGCAGAAGAGGAAGTTTATTTCGCGCGTAAGGCTCTTAAGGGTGAAGAGGCCGCACGTAAACGCATGATCGAAAGTAACCTTCGCTTAGTCGTTAAAATATCCCGTCGTTATGTTAACCGTGGCCTCGCGCTCTTGGATCTTATTGAAGAGGGCAACTTAGGTCTAATACGCGCTGTTGAGAAATTTGATCCGGAGCGCGGATTTCGTTTTTCAACCTACGCCACTTGGTGGATTCGTCAGACTATTGAACGAGCCATCATGAATCAGACGCGAACTATTCGTTTGCCTATTCATGTTGTTAAAGAGTTGAATATTTACTTGCGCGCTGCGCGTGAACTCTCCCAAAAATTGGATCACGAGCCCTCTGCTGAAGAAATTGCCCATTTACTGGAAAAACCTGTTGCCGATGTGGAGCGCATGCTCAGCTTAAATGAGCGCGTAACCTCAATTGACACACCGGTAGGGCCTTCTTCCGACAGAACTATCGTGGACACCATCGCCGATGCGCATGTGTCTGATCCCGCGTCAATTCTACAAGATAATAATTTGACTCTGAGTTTGGATGCATGGTTAGACGAATTGACTGAAAAGCAGCGCGAAGTGCTATCGCGTCGTTTTGGGTTGCGTGGTCATGAGGTGAGTACGTTAGAAGAGGTAGGTCATGAAATAGGTTTAACGCGTGAGCGCGTGCGTCAGATTCAAGTAGAAGCGCTAAAGCGGCTGCGCGATATTATGGAGAAACAAGGTTTGAACAGCGAAGCACTTTTTAGTGTTTAGCTAACAAGACTTTTTAATGTGTAGCTAATCAAGAAACAAAAAAGCAGCCTAGGCTGTTTTTTTGTTTTGAGCAATGTAAGCGTCCGAAAACCCGCATATAGCATAATCCACAAAATCTGATTTTAATATCTCCACCGAAACCCAGTGGAGACACCCCATGACCAAACCTTTATCCCGCACATCTAAAGCCGCATGGCAAAAGCATATCGACGCCCAAGTAACCTCTGGGCTTTCGCAGTCAGATTATTGCCGCGCACATCAACTGGGTATTAAATATTTTAGTTTCTGGAAAAGTAAGTTGCGTAAAACAACTAAGCCCGCTGTTAGTGTTAATGATAATTCTATTGCTCTAATTCCCGTTGTGGTTAAAAACGAGAGCAACAACAAGGTCAAGCTCTCTGAGCCAATCACAAGCACGCCAACGACCTCGCTAAACCATTCAATTTACATTGACATGAAATTAACATTTTCCAATGGCGTAGCCATGGAACTTCGATTGCTGAACGAAACAATACTATTGCCCTTCATTACACAACTGATTCAATTGCCATGTTAATGCTACCCGCTAATACCAAAATATATTTGGCCGTAGCACCGGTGGATATGCGTAAGAGCTTTGACCGCCTTTGTGCAATTGTCATCGACACACTGAAACAAAATCCATTGGAGGGGCAATTGTTTTTGTTTCGCGGTAAAAGCGGCAATCGCGTCAAAGCGCTGTTTTGGGATCGCAATGGATTGGCTATTTTTTACAAGCGACTGGAAAAGGCCACTATAAATGGCCTAAAAATAATGACTCTTCGATAGAAATGACATCAATTGAATTGTCATTGTTGCTCGACGGAATTGATTTCACAAAACTTAAAAAATTACCAAAATTAATGCAACTTCTGCGTTATAAAATTGGAAATAAATACGATGAAAATAGTATAATCCACGCATGAAATCACTCGCCACTTTGCCCACTCATGTTCCCGCGCTTCAGCAACTTGTGCTGGAGCAGCAACACACGATTGAGACCTTAAAAGAACAATTGCGATTGTCTTTACGGCGGTGCATTGCACCCCATGAAGGATGAAACTGCTGAACACCTATAATATATTCCTGCAACATTAAAAATTATTGAAACACGCCGTAAAAAATATGCGTGTAATAGCTGCCACGGTGAAATTAAACGCGCCAAAGAAAATTTTCTACCGCTGTTTCCCAAAGGCATGGCGTCACCGAGTTTGATTGCTTTTTTAATTGTGTGTAAATACGCCGATCATTTGCGCTTGTATCGCATTTCACAGATTCTAAAACGTATGGGCATTGAAATTTCTGATGCATTAATGTCAGATTGGTTGCTGCAAGGATCAGAATTGTTTGATGAGCTGATGAAACGCATGATAGCCACCGTATTGGCAACCGGTCATGTATTTACTGATGACACGATTTTGCCGATGCAAAATAACGATCCTAATCGTCATACGACCGTTAAAAGTCGATTATCGGCAACTGCTCCTGCGTTGCTCTACCTCCTGAATCCATTCAGTCGTGGGCTCACACACGCCGCAAATTTGTCGAAGTTGCAGGGCTGATGAAAACCCCTGCGCGCGCGCGTACTGCTATCGCCTTTATTAAAAAACTCTACGCCATTGAGAGTCAAATCAGGCGGCTTAAAAACGACGAAAAAAGAGCTTTACGTCAAGATCAATCGCGCAAAGTTCTTGCGCAATTTAAATCTTGGCTCGATGTTGAGGTCAATGGCGTGTTGCCAAAAAGTGCTATGGGCATTGCGGTTTGTTATGCACTAAAAAACTGGGATGCATTATGCCGCTACACCGAGCAAGGCTTTCTTGAAGCCGATAATAATTTTGCCGAACGCTGCATGCGACTCATGGCATTGGGTAGAAAAAATTATTTATTTGTCGGCTCTGAGCGTGGCGGTAAAGCTGCCGCTCTTTATTACAGCTTGATTGAAAGCTGCAAACTCAACAAAGTGAATTCGCTCACCTACATGACGTATTTGCTCAGCAATGTGCGTAACAAAGATATCACTTTGCCAATGCCTCATGAGTTTAATCAAATCAATATTGCTCTAGTCGGGTAATGTGTTTTTAACCGAGTGCAGCATAGGGTAAATCACCGCAATGGCGCTTTAAATAGCTATCGAGATTATTTAGACGACAACAAATTACATTTTGTACTTCATTGAAACTTATTTTCGCTGCAAGTAATAAGGTGAGACCTTTGCATGAGTCGCCTATATTTTCAAATAAAAGCGACTTGATATAAAATTTGTAAAACTGAGTGACTTTCTTTCAAAAAAATAGCCAAAAAACGCGATATTCATTCAAAAAAGCAACACTCCCTTACCCATTTCTATTTTTTAGACGCAACTCTCCTGCATCGGATCAATTTCTTGTTGCAATGACACGCCTCGTTTGAGGTTATTGGCCATGCAGATAATCGCCACGCGCATTTTATTTCTGACCAACCCCAAGTAACGCGCCTTCGCCATTCCATAATGCAATTTCGCAATACCAAAAAAACGCTCCACAATGTAACGCGTTTTCGACAACATTTTATTGCGTTGTTTTTGTTTTACCGTTAACGGCGTATTGCGATAGGCTCGATTCAACACTCCATTCTCAATCTTGTGTTCTCTCAGCCATGCATCGGTTTTGCCACTCGCATAAGCACTGTCGGCGTAAACCGCTTCTTCACTACCGCTCAATAATTCAGTAAACACTTGCGAGTCATGCACATTGCCTGCGGTCATTTCCACCGCTTTCACAAACCCATCTTCATCCACATTCACGTGCGCTTTATAGCCGTAGGTGGTTGTGAGTTTTCCGTTTGATCCGACTTTTACGTTGTACGCCGCTTTTGAATTTTGCGTGTTCTTGCCGTCTTTGTCTTTATTCGGACGATTGCGCTGCGCTTCAATCACGCTTGCATCCACGATGCTGACGCTGCCTGCTTTGATATACAAACTTTGTTCCGCTAGCTGATCATTGATCGCTTCAATAACCGATCTTGTAATGCCACTATCTTAGGATTGTTGCGAAAACGCCATAGCGTGCTGTGATCCGGTATGCTGTCCGCCAAGCTTAATCTTACAAAACGACGAAATAACAAGTCGCGAGCCAATTGTTTTTCCAATTGCGGATCACTTAAGCTGTACCAAGATTGCAACAACATGGCTTTGAACATCATCAGCGGTGGCCAAGCTTGCTCACTTTTTTTATTCGCGTGAACATCTAGCAGCAACTGTTCAATTCGATTTCAATCAATCAGCGCATGCACGTCATCCAACTCTTTGAGCGCACTGTGTTGCGTTGCTAGTGCATCTGCCAAACTCGTTTGTTTTGTGTTTTTCCAAGCCACGATCTTGTTCTCCGAAATGATGCGCTATTTTCTCATATCGGCTTGTGTGTCGCTTTAGTTTTTTGGCTCGTGCAAAGGTCTCAAGGAGAAAAAAATTCAGCTGCGTTTGAAAAAGCCGATAAACTTTTATCGTATCGCCCAGCACTGGGATACCATCCAGCGCATCGCGGTTTCGCTCAAGCTGCGGAAAACAACGCAAGCCACGCTGGTCAGAAAACTCCCGGGATACAAGCGCAATCATCCCTTGCTGGAGGCT